>NZ_JBKFGG010000050.1:0-51522 GCF_056171975.1 Paenibacillus terrisolis
ACTCGACTGTTAATCGAGTTGTCACAGGTTCGAGTCCTGTTCGGGGAGCCACTTGCTCTCATAGCTCAGTAGGTAGAGTGCATCCATGGTAAGGATGAGGTCACCGGTTCGATCCCGGTTGAGAGCTTTGTATTACGGCCCGTTGGTCAAGTGGTTAAGACACCTCCCTTTCACGGAGGTAACAGGGGTTCGAGTCCCCTACGGGTCACCATACATACGGAGGCTTAGCTCAGCTGGGAGAGCATCTGCCTTACAAGCAGAGGGTCGGGGGTTCGAACCCCTCAGCCTCCACCATTGTTTCTTCCATTATTGGGGATTAGCCAAGCGGTAAGGCAACGGACTTTGACTCCGTCATCCATAGGTTCGAATCCTATATCCCCAGCCATTTTATTGAGAGCCATTAGCTCAGTTGGTAGAGCACCTGACTTTTAATCAGGGTGTCGAAGGTTCGAGTCCTTCATGGCTCACCATTTAACCTTTAGCAATTAGTTGCTTGACATTGCTTAGGTAAATGAAGTATGATTGTGCGCGTGTGGCGGAATTGGCAGACGCACTAGACTTAGGATCTAGCGTCTTTGACGTGGGGGTTCAAGTCCCTCCACGCGCACCATGTTTGCGGACGTGGCTCAGCGGTAGAGCATCGCCTTGCCAAGGCGAGGGTCGCGGGTTCGATTCCCGTCGTCCGCTCCATAATACGCGCCCTTAGCTCAGCTGGATAGAGCGTTTGACTACGAATCAAAAGGTCAGGAGTTCGAATCTCTTAGGGCGCGCCATCTTTAAATTTAAGCTTCACCTTACGTCGGGACGTAGCTCAGCTTGGTAGAGCACCTGGTTTGGGACCAGGGGGTCGCATGTTCGAATCGTGTCGTCCCGATTCTTATAAGGTGCGGGTGTAGTTCAATGGTAGAACTCCAGCCTTCCAAGCTGGTAGCGTGGGTTCGATTCCCATCACCCGCTCCATACATAACGCAACATCATCTATCCGATGATGTTTTTTGTTATAATTTTTCCTTTCTCGTTACTGCAGACGGATGTGCTTTCCAGAAAATGAGTGTGTCCGTTATTATTTTTCTTCTTGCATTTTACTGCTTCACCGTGGTAGGGTGAGAGGATAGGGATTGGCCGGTCTCCAAGCGATTTTTAGAGTGACTGCATAATTATAAGTTGAATTGTATATGTTTGTTTTGGGTTTTCGCCCTATAACGAGATTTTATTGCAGGTACCTATAATTTCTATCATACGGTGTAATGGATAATAAACCATTGGTATCCGTGGTTTTGCGGAATTTGAACTGCGATTGCTTACAAATAAAGTGAAGATTTTCAGGGAAGTTTATTGTATTATGTTAGGAAGGCTCTAGATAGACGGAACCAGGGAAGAAATGGGGGAAAAACATGACTGAATTAGCGGTAACCGCAGGCAGAAGCAATTCAAACAACCTACTTCGGCGCGACATCCGTTTTTTGGGCAATATTCTAGGAGAGGTCCTTGTCCATCAAGGCGGTAATGAGCTCTTGGATATTGTCGAGAAGATTCGTGAAGCCAGTAAGTCGCTGCGGGCTGTTTTTTTACCGGAACTGCATGAAGAGTTTAAAGATATGATTAATTCTCTTGAACCCGAGATTCGACACCAGGTTATACGTGCATTTGCCATCTATTTTCAATTGGTGAATATTGCCGAGCAGAACCACCGCATTCGCCGCAAACGGGATTATGAGCGCTCCGCCGGAGAAAGCGTCCAGGTCGGAACGATCGAAGCTTCCGTTAAGGATCTTAAGGAGCAGGGCTTCACCTATACGGAGGCTGAGGAAATCCTCCAAGGCATGTCGCTTGAGCTCGTAATGACCGCCCATCCGACGGAAGCCATGCGGCGCGCAATTTTGGATATCCATAAACGCATTGCCGACGATGTGATGCAGCTTGATAACCCGACCCTTACATTCCGCGAACGCGAGCAAATGCGTGAAAAGCTTCTGAACGAAGTGATCACACTGTGGCAAACCGACGAGCTCCGCGACCGTAAACCAACGGTACTCGATGAAGTGAGAAACGGGATGTATTATTTTCATGAGACTTTGTTTCATGTTCTGCCTGAGGTTTATCAAGAACTGGAGCGATGTTTGGCCAAATACTACCCTGAGCATCACTGGCATGTGCCGACATATCTTCGCTTTGGTTCATGGATCGGTGGGGATCGGGACGGTAATCCGTCCGTAACTTCGGATGTGACCTGGGACACGCTGCGGATGCAGCGTAAACTGGCCGTACGCGAATACCAGCGCATTTTATCCGAGCTGTTCAAGCATCTGAGCTTCAGCACGTCCATTGTGGACGTCACCGATGAGCTTAAGGCTTCAATTCAGAGGGACCGGCTGCAGGTGTCGCTGAACAAAACGCCTCAGTGGAACAATGAGAAGGAGCCTTACCGGATCAAACTGACCTATATGACGGAAAAGCTGCAAAACATGCTCGACGATTCGAAAAGAAATACGTCGCAGCGTTATAGCAGCGTTGAAAGCTTGATCGAAGATTTAAAGATCATCGACCGCAGTTTGCGCCACCATTACGCCGATTATGTAGCGGATACGCATATCAATAAGCTGATCCGGCAGGTTGAGTTG
Organism: Paenibacillus terrisolis; assembly: GCF_056171975.1. NCBI lineage: Bacteria > Bacillati > Bacillota > Bacilli > Caryophanales > Paenibacillaceae > Paenibacillus > Paenibacillus terrisolis. The sequence goes on from NZ_JBKFGG010000050.1 coordinate 2,622, forward strand.
TTCGGGTTCCATACAGCGACCCTGGATATTCGGCAGCATAGCAAAGAGCATGAAAATGCAATGACGGAAATTTTGGCGAGCATGAATATCGTCTCGAATTACGCCGAGCTCCAGGAAGAGGAGAAAATCAAGCTGCTTGAGCGCCTGCTGAACGATCCTCGCCCGCTGACTTCCCCGTATCAGGAATACAGCGAGAGCACCAAAGAGTGCCTTGAGGTGTACCGCACGGTATTTCTTGCGCAAAAAGAGTACGGACCGCAGTGCATTACGAGCTACCTGATCAGTATGACGGAGGCCGCCAGCGATATTTTGGAGGTTATGGTGTTCTCCAAAGAAGTCGGTTTGTTCCGCAAAGAGATCGACGGTAAGGTCACCTGCACCTTACAATCGGTTCCGCTGTTCGAAACCATCGAGGACCTTCATGCCGCGCCGGGAATCATGCATCAGCTTTTCAGCATGCCGATCTATCGGCAGTCGGTTGCAGCGATGAATGATCTTCAGGAGATCATGCTTGGCTACTCCGATAGCAATAAGGACGGCGGCGTGGTTACCGCGAACTGGGAGCTACGCGTAGCGCTTAAGCAAATTACCGCGGCGGCCAAGCAATACGGCGTGAAGCTGAAATTTTTCCACGGCCGCGGGGGAGCGCTCGGCCGGGGCGGCATGCCGCTGAATCGCAGCATTTTGGTGCAACCTCCCGAAACGATCGGCGGCGGCATCAAAATCACCGAACAGGGTGAAGTCATTTCTTCGCGTTATTCGCTGCGAGGGATTGCTTATCGAAGCCTGGAACAAGCCACTTCCGCCTTGATTACGGCCGCGATTCACGCGAAGCTTCATCAGGACCATAATCCGGATGAAGAGAGATGGGAAGAAATCATGGCCGGCATTTCGGAAGCTTCCTTGAGGAAGTATCAGGACTTGGTATTCCGCGAACCGGACTTCCTGAAATTTTTCAGGGAATCGACGCCGCTTCTCGAAGTAGGCGAACTGAATATCGGTTCCCGTCCGTCGAAACGCAAGAATAGCGACCGCTTCGAAGACTTGCGGGCCATTCCTTGGGTTTTTGCCTGGACGCAAAGCCGTTATCTGTTCCCGGCTTGGTATGCGGCAGGAACGGGACTATTGAGTTTTTATCAGAATAAAGAGGAGAACCTGAAGGTTCTGCAGGAAATGTACCATAAATTCTCCTTTTTCCAAACGGTCATCGATACGCTGCAGTTTGCGCTCATTAAAGCCGATCTGGTCATTGCAAGGGAATACGCGAAAATGTGCTCCGATGATGGGGCCAAAAATCGCGTGTTCGGGCAGATCGAAGAGGAGTTCAATCTGACGAGGGAGCTTGTTTTGAAAATCATTGGCGTTTCGGAAATCTTTGACAATGCGCCGGCTCTTCAGGAATCGATTCGTTTGCGTAATCCTTACGTTGATCCGCTAAGCTATTTGCAGGTTCAGCTGCTCTCCGAGCTGCGTTCGATTCGCGAGAGGGATCAGGACGATCCGATTTTACTGCGGGAAGTGCTGCTTACCATTAACGGCATTGCCGCAGGGCTCCGGAATACGGGCTGATACCCTTTCGTCAATTTCATACGATTGGCATCGACAAGCCGGCCTCGCCATAGAGACCGGCTTGTCCTTGTATCTATTGCATTTTACAGAAACATGCATTAACATTTGAATGAAGTGCCTGCGGACGAAGACGGCGTTCTCCAAGCAACGAGATGAAAGCCAAAAGACCGGACAGGCAGGGTGCAAGAATGAGGCCCGTCCATGAAGCTGGGGGAAATTATGGTGGTGGATCATTTTGATGCAAGACTGGTGAAGCTGGCCCGTAAGGGTGATCAGGGTGCTTTTGCCGAACTGGTCGATTTATATAAGGATAAAATATTCCACTTGGCTTACCGGATGTTGTCCAACCGGCATGAAGCCGAGGATATCGTACAGGAAACCTTTCTGCGCGTGTACAAAAACTGGAGCCGCTATGACGATAAACAGAAATTTTCGACTTGGATTTATCGGATTGCGACCAATTTATGTATTGACCGGCTGCGGAAACGGAAGCCGAGCTATTATCTGGATGCCGAAATGAACGATCAGGACGGTATGGATGGATACACGCTGGTCCCGGGTGACGACCGAACACCGGAAACCGAATATCTCCTGTCTGAAACGCAGCAGTTGATTCATCAAGCGATCGCAGGCTTGCCGGCGAAATATAAGTCTGTCATTATTTTGAGATATTTGCAGGAAATGTCGCTGCAGGAGATTAGCGAAGTGCTTGATATGCCCGTGACGACGGTAAAGACGCGCGTGCATCGGGGACGCGAGTTCCTGCGCAAAAAACTCGAGCACAAAATGTTTTAATGAAACGCTTTGCCTCGAGGTACGTATTGTATGGTAGGATTACGATTTCGCACCGTGGATTTTCTTTTCCATAGATTGATACTGAAAGGATTGGCTGATATGGATTGCAAACAAGCCTCCACATTGATGCATGATTATTTGGACGGCGATTTGACCAGCGAACAGGCCTCTGAACTGAAACGCCATCTTCAGGAATGTCCGTCTTGCCATATGCAATTTGAACAACTGGAGCAAACGGAAATGATGCTGTTTGCCTCCATTAAACATACGACCGTATCGGCACCGGACGAATTGGTGAACCGGATTATCAGTCAAATCCCGATCAAGCCGAAGCAGCAAGCTTGGCTGCAGTGGATCAAACGCCATCCGGCTCTGACGGCGGCGGCCATGTTCCTGCTGGTTATGCTGTTCAGCGCTCTTTCTCTCTGGGATAGCGACAACCAGCTCATCGTAAAAGGCGCAAATCTGGATCAGGTCATTATCAATGGCGATACCGTGACGGTTCCCAGCGGATCCAAGATTGCCGGCAACCTGACCGTAGAGAACGGAAAAGCAGAGATCTACGGCGAGGTTCAAGGCAATCTGACGGTGATTGACGGATCCTATTATCAGGCATCGACGGCTCATATCTCCGGTGAGGTAAAGAGCATCGATCAGGCACTGGACTGGATCTGGTACCGGATCACCAATACGTTTACGGAAGTCGCCTACGGTAATTAGCGGAATGTTCGGAAGACGATAAATATGGCGCCTCCCTTCTGGGATCAGGCGCTATTTTCATTTTTTTTGCACAGGTAATTATTTCTAAGAGATACGAATGCTCCTATTTTTAACCGGGTGCTTGCATATGTCAGGTGAACGTTATAACCTATAGTTTAGGGACACTATATAGAGAGAAGCATGATTGCGGTACATAACGTTTCCGGTTAGCGGCTATTGGTCCGCCGGAGGCTTTACGGGGGTTGCAGCATGAACTATTTTACAAGCTTAACATGGCAGGATTCGATCAAGGATATCATCGATATACTTATCGTAACCTATATCGTTTACCACCTCATTTTGCTTGTGCGGGGGACAAGGGCGGTTCAACTGCTCAAAGGGATCCTTGTGCTCGTTGTGATTTGGGCGGTAAGTACCTGGTTCGATTTATATACGCTGAAGTGGCTGATGAACCAGATGTTCACCTTCGGCGTTTTGGCGATATTCATTATTTTTCAGCCGGAGCTTAGACGTGCGCTGGAGCAGCTCGGACGCGGCAAATTGTTCGGGCGGAATTCCGCCGACGAGGAAGAATTCAGCAAGGTTATCGGCGAAATCATTAAGGCGGTTAATTATTTAGCACGTAGAAAAATCGGGGCGTTAATTGTTTTTGAACGGGATACGGGTCTAAATGAGTACACCGAATCGGGTATTCCGACGCAGGCGGTGATCAGCTCGCAGCTTCTCATCAACATCTTCATTCCGAATACGCCGCTTCATGACGGCGCGGTGATTATCCAGGGGAATCGGATATCGGCGGCCGCCTGTTATTTGCCGCTGTCGGAAAATCCGTTCATTAGCAAGGAACTTGGCACAAGACACCGGGCCGCTATAGGGATTAGCGAGGTCGGCGATGCCGTATCGATCGTCGTTTCCGAAGAAACCGGGCAAATTTCACTGGCCATTGATGGACAAGTCGTTCGCGACATCAAGGAAGAGTCGCTGATTTCCAAGCTGTATGAGGAGCTTGGCCCAAATTCACGCCAGCGGGACAAACGCGGTCCTTTCTGGAAGAAGAAGGAGGCCGACAACAATGGATAAATGGCTGACTCACAACAATTTTGCCAAGGTTATCGCGCTGGTATTCAGCATCATTTTATGGGCCATGGTGCACTTGGACAGCGGAACTCCCGTTGCTCCGACTACCATGGTGAACAATAAATTTATCGACAACGTCAAAATCCAGGTTACCGGGTTTGACGACAGCAAGTATGTGCTTTATGACCTGGATCCGGATATGGTGAATCTGGAAGTGAAAGGAAAACGCACCGATATTACGACTAACTTTTCCGATTATAAAGTGAAACTGAACCTGGACAATCTGGGACCCGGAACTTATACTTTGCCGCTTACTCATGAGCTCCCGCCCGGAGTTCAACTCATTTCCATGGATCCGTCCATCGTAAAAGTAACCATAGAAGCCAAAGAAACGCGGAAGATTCCCGCGACCATCGTGACCAAAGGAGAGCCGGCGGCCGGATTGCTGATGGGGACGCCGATCATCGATGGCGACGGATTGGTTGAGGTTACTTTGCCTGCAAGCGAGTTCGCCGAACTGGATAAAGTACAGGGAACGATCGATGTCGCCGGCCTAAAAGAGTCCGTCAAAGGCAAAACCGTCAAGCTCACGGCATACGATAAAAGGGGCAAGGCAATGGAGAATGCCGAGCTGTCGCCTAACGCAGTTGATGTGGATGTGCCTATTAATGAACAGTATAAGAACGTACCGCTCGTGATTAACCAAACCGGAGCGCTGCCTTCGGGATATACGCTCGCCGGGATATCGACCGACGTTGAAGGCGTCGCTATTTATGGAAAGAAGGATGATCTTGTAGGCATCGACTCTTATCCGATCACGGTGGATTTGGGGAAATTCAACGGATCCGCGGAGTCGAAATATTCGATTGAACTCACTCCGCCGGAAGGCTCCGACAAAATCGAGCCGGCCTCGGTTACGGTTACGCTGAATGTCGAACCCGTGACGCAAAAGCTAATCGAGAAGCTTCCGATTTTGCTGATCAATGAAGATCCGGCATTTACGGTCAAGTTTATCGATCCGCCCGAACAAAGTATTTCGCTGACTTTGATCGGAGCCGCCAAGCTGCTAAACAAGCTTGCGCCGAGCGATATTACGGTTACCGCCGATATGGCGAACCTGGAACCGGGACTTCACACGATTCCGCTTGATATTAAACTGCCAACTTATGTTAAACTATCAGAGCAGGATCAGTCCCGAAGCATTGACGTCGAGATTATACAAAAGGTGAATCCGACCACGACTCAGCCGGAGAATCCGCCTGCGGACGGGGATGCGACTGCCCCGAATGACGGTACGGGAACTAAAGATGAAACAACATCCGGAGGAACCTAAGCAGGTTCCTTTCTAAAGCAATACGGTGGTCGATATGCAGAGGGGATATGCAACAAGACAGCAAAAGACCCACCAATTTTTGAAGGAGTGGAATCATGGGGAAGTATTTTGGTACAGATGGAGTAAGAGGCATCGCAAATAAAGAATTAACGGCAGAGCTTGCTTATCAAATTGGACGCTGCGGAGGATACGTGCTTGCGGGTCAAGCGCCTAAACCCAAAGTCGTCATCGGTATGGATACGAGAATTTCCGGCGTTATGCTGGAATCGGCACTGGTTGCCGGCTTGCTGTCCATCGGTGCGGATGTAATCCGGCTTGGTGTTGTGACAACGCCTGCGGTTGCTTTTCTGACTCGTCTGCTTAAGGCGGATGCCGGTGTCATGATCTCGGCTTCGCATAATCCGGTCGAGGATAATGGGATTAAATTTTTCGGCAGCGACGGGTTCAAACTGTCTGACGAAACGGAGCTGCAAATCGAAGAACTGATCGATAAAAAAGTCGACGAACTGCCGCGTCCGGTGGGCGCAGGTTTGGGCAGCGTCACGGTAGATAATGAATCTAAGCATAAATACCTGGATCATTTGAAAACGACCATTAGCGCCTCGTTTAAAGGCCTTAAAGTCGTTCTGGACTGCGCGAACGGCGCGGCCTATGAGCTTGGACCGGAATTGTTCCGCGAATTGGGTGCCGAGGTGCATACGCTTGGAGCAGAGCCCAACGGATTGAATATCAACGATCATTGCGGTTCCACGCATCCCGAGAAGTTGAAAGAGGAAGTCGTTCGTCTGGGAGCCGATCTGGGCCTCGCTTTTGACGGTGACGCGGACAGACTTATTGCCATCGACGAAAACGGAGATGAGGTTGACGGCGATTACATTCTTTGCATTTGCGGGGATGCGATGAACCGGGCCGGCAAACTGAAGGACAGCACGGTCGTCTCGACGGTGATGAGCAACTTCGGCTTCTACAAAGCGACCAAGAAGCTGGCTCTGAACACGCAGCAAACGGCGGTTGGCGACCGATACGTTATGGCGGAAATGATCCGCGGCGGGTACAACTTGGGCGGAGAACAGTCCGGCCATGTGATTTTCCTCGATTACAATACGACCGGAGACGGCATTCTTACGGCGATCCAGCTGGTGGATACCTTACTGGCTTCCGGCAAGCCGTTAAGCGAGCTGAAGAAGGTTATGAAGCAATACCCTCAGGTGCTTGTGAATGTCCGGGTGCAGGACAAGAGCAAATATGCCGGCAACACGGCTATCGAGGCCGCAGTGAAAGACGTGGAAGGCCAGTTAGGCGATAACGGCCGGGTTCTCGTGCGCCCGTCGGGAACGGAATCGCTGATTCGCGTCATGGCGGAAGGGCCGGATAAAGCGGAGCTTGAGCAGCTCGTCGGGCAGATTGTGTCCGTCGTTGAGAAAGAACTGGTGTAATCCGTTAAGCTTCACAAAGTCGTGTTAAATATCTGGGGATAGGCCGCCGGTATAGGAGAACCTGTGCCGGCGGTTTTCTTATGCACGCGGAAAAACGGCATTTTCCTTCAATCGGAGCAAGTTGATCATTGCCAAATGATGTGAAGGTGCATATAATTAAGCATATTCGAGTAAAGAAAGCGAGGGTTGTATGGTATACCTGAAGTTAAGCGCCAGAGCTTCAATTTCGCGCGAGGAGTCAAGAAGTGAAGATGTTCCGCTACGGGCTTGCAGGCAGGCTGAGCATTGGCCTGGAGTAGCCGGAGCCTATGGACCGATTCACTTAGGGACTGGACGGCAAATCGAAGCTGACGAGGTGGAGGTGTTCGAAACATGTTCGGCGGGGGCCTCCCGGTGCTGCATCGCACCGTAACCGTAATGGCAAAAGGAATGGGCGACCGTTCTCACAAACCTTACGGGCAGATGAACCAGGAAAGTCTACATCAATTCATGAGTGTACGTAAGCATGAGACGCGGAAGAGCCGCGGTGGACGGAGTATCTTGGACATTCATGAAAACATTGTTGAAAACCGTAGTGTTGGATTTTTTCATCACAATTGAATAGTTCTGTCTCTGTGTACTGCGCGAAGGATCTTCCGCTCATCTTCTTACGTCCAAACTTTAAGAAAATGAACGGGGGATATATAAATATGTGTGGTATTGTTGGATATATTGGGAAGAGAGACACGCAGACGGTATTGATCGAAGGGCTTAAGAAGCTGGAGTATCGCGGATACGATTCGGCAGGGATTGCTGTATTTACTTCTAACGGTCTTCAAATCGCCAAGTCGCTTGGACGTTTGGCCAATCTGGAATCGAAGCTGGAGGACGCTCCGCTGGTAGGTTCCGCAGGGATTGGGCATACTCGCTGGGCAACGCACGGCAAACCATCTGATGTCAATTCTCATCCGCATACCGACCACAGCCAGAAATTTTCGGTCGTTCACAACGGCATTATCGAAAATTATCTGGATTTGAAGGAAGAATTGATCGGGCAAGGATACATTTTCGTGTCCGAGACAGACACCGAAGTCATTTCTCACCTCGTGGCTCGCGAGTATAAAGGCGATATCGCCAAAGCGGTTCAAAAAGCGATCAGCTACATGCGTGGCGCTTTTGCCCTAGGCGTGTTGACCGAGTACGAACCTGAGAAACTTGTGGCCGTTCGTCAAGCCAGCCCGTTGATCATCGGCATTGGCGAAGGGGAGAACTTCATCGGCTCCGACATTCCGGCGCTTTTGAACTATACGCGGAATGTGTATATCTTGAACGACGGTGAAATGGCGGTGCTGACCAAGGATACTGTCGAATTGATGACCATTGAGGGGAATTTTATTTCTCGGGAAATGATTCGTGTCGACTGGGATGCGGTGACTGCGGAAAAAGGCGGCTTTGATCATTTTATGCTCAAAGAAATCCACGAGCAGCCAAAAGCATACCGTGATACGATGCTGGGACGGATTGACGAAAGCGGACGTAAAGTCGTGTTCCCTGGACTGAATCTGTCGAACGAGAAAATCCGCAGCATCAACGCTATCCACGTGATTGCCTGCGGTACGGCTTATAACGCCGGTCTTGTCGGCGGGACGGCGCTGGAGCAGCTGGTACGCATTCCGGTGATGAACGACGTGGCTTCGGAGTATCGCTACCGCTCGCCGCTGATTACACCGGAAACGCTCGTTATCGTTGTCAGCCAGTCCGGCGAAACGGCGGATACGCTGGCGGCGCTGCGTGAAGCTCAAGCGAACGGCGCGCATGTGCTGGCCATCACCAATGTGGTAGGCAGCTCGATTGCCCGCGACGCGGACGATGTTATCGCCACGCTGGCAGGTCCGGAAATCGCCGTTGCTTCGACCAAAGCGTATACTTCGCAATTGATCGCTTTCTATCTGCTCGGCCTGCACATGGGTCAAGTGCGCGGCGTACTGGCCGAAGACGAAGTGGCTCATATCATTGCCGCGATGCACGCTTTGCCGGAACAAGTGGAAAGCATGCTGGCACAAGCCGACGTGATCAAAAATTACGCCGAACAAATCGCCGATCGCGAGCATCTGTTCTTTATCGGCCGCGGTCTCGATTACTCGGTCGTACAGGAAGGTTCGCTGAAGCTGAAAGAAATCTCCTACATTCACTCGGAAGCTTATGCCGCCGGTGAATTGAAACACGGCACGCTCGCTCTGATCGAAGAAGGCGTTCCGGTGATCGCGCTGGCGACGCAGGAAACCGTGCTCGAGAAAACCGTCAGCAACATCAAAGAAGTGAAAGCCCGCGGCGCTGACGTGATGGCGATCACGCACGAAGAGCATGTCGCCGGTTTGCTGAAATCCGTCGATCAAGCGCTCGCCATTCCGAAGACGCTGCCGCTGCTTACTCCGGCGTTGTCCGTCGTACCGCTCCAGTTGCTCGCTTACTACGCAGCCCTGGCCCGCGGCAACGACGTCGACAAGCCAAGAAACCTGGCGAAGAGCGTGACGGTGGAGTAAGAGGGGAGATAGCTGTTCGGTAGTTGTCTGATGACAATAAACTTAGTATCTAGACATTTTAATTGGTGTTTTAACAGCGCAAAGTTAGTATCTTTTTAAAATAGTTAGTCCTAGAGACGGGTAGTCCATTGAGAACGACATAAAAGGTCCCGATGATGTTTAATTCATCGGGACTCTTTTTATGGTTAGGTTAGTTGAGCAATTGGCTTAGGTAAATAAAGTGGATAGATTAGGATAAGGCATTTTTTAAGCAATACATGCTCGGTTTGAATGACAGACTCATTCTTGACAATAGGGCGTAATCCCTCTTGAATATAGGTTTTCCACTAACTTGAAAAATTCTTCTGAAGATAAATCCTTTTGACGCTGGATCCAAAGACGAAATAACGAAAGGGACGTTGCCAGATAAAACTCAATAAAGTATGGCGTTAAGGAATGGTTTTGCGGAACGTTTAATTCTAATTGATCCAAAGTGATTTCTTTTTTTAAGCGGTTTAAAAAACGGGCACTTCCATAATCACCCAGAAGGGCATTAAGAACCAGGAGATGTTCTCTTTTGTCCAGACAATAGAGCGTATCTTGAACCGTATGCATCGATAGCTCTTTATTCGCCAATTCTTTTTTCATGTCATTCAATAAGTCATTTTCAACAAAGTCTAACAATTCGTAAATGTCAGTAAAGTATTGATAAAAGGTGCTGCGGTTATATCCTGACTTATTGGCAATTTCCTGAACGGAAATTTTCTCAATCGGCTTTTGGCTGTATAACTCACAAAAAACTTCTACAAACTGTTGTCTTGTTTTCTCCGTTATTTGGGGTTGCTTTTTCATGTTTCCCTCCTACTAGCGAATAAGAATATCATCCGACAAATACTAAAATACTGATGGTTGATCAAGGAATAATAAAGATTTACAATCACATCATACAACATGTTGTCTGATAATCAAAAAGGAAATGTTAATAAGTAGGGGTGGTTTTAATGTCAGCAAAACAAGATCGAATTTTAATTTTTGGTGCAGGTGTCATCGGGAGCATGTACGCAATTAAGTTTACTGAAGCAGGGTTTGACGTTACCCTGTTTGCACATTCCAATAGATTTAAATCATTAAGAGAAAATGGCCTGCAATATAAAGACAAAGGTACCGTTAGATCGATACGAGTGAATGTCATTGATACGCTCGAAAATGACGATGTATACGATTTTATTTTCGTTACCGTTCGTTATGATCGGTCCGAATCGGCGTTGTCAGCGCTAAAAGATAACCAAAGTAAAAATATAGTTACGATGACCAGTAATTCAATTGGATTTTCTTCGTGGCTGGATATCGTAGGGGATAGACTTTTAACCGCTTTTCCAGGCTTCGGCGGACAGATTAAAGATGGAATATTGCATGCTCGATTTCTACCAAAGATTATAGCGGCAACTGCATTTGGAGAAATGAATGGTGTAGTGACGGAACGCATCGAAACCCTCGCAAAATTATTTAAAACAGCAAAGCTTCCCTACGTTATTAAAAAGGATATGCAAGCGTATCTAATCACACATTCCGTATCAGACATTGCCATGTTGAGCGTTTTGCATTCTGAGAATAAGGCCAGAACCAGAAAGACGGCACGCAAAATAACAGTCACTTTAAAAACGTATTTAAGGGCAATACAAAAAGCTGGCGTTTCAATTGATCCGCCAGTGCTTAAAATGGTGCTTAAATTTCCAAACTTATTTTTGGATCTTTTCTTTATGACATGGCTACGAACTAAAATGGTTAGGGATATGATGTTGCCGGATTATGCGAATAATGCCAATAATGAGATTGTGCAGCTGAATAATGATTTACTGAAATTTTTAAGTCAAAATGATATCAAATCGGAAATACATGTTCAGTAATTGGGCACTAATCTGAATATGGAAATGACTTAAGTTGAATTATCATTGTATTCATAGTGAGCTTATGGAGAGAACAATGCCATATGATTGTCCGAATTTTATGCTAAGCTCTTGGCTGAATAGGAACGGAGGGATCATCCATGAAAATAGGGACGGCTCGAGCGGCGGCAACGGAGTGGGTAGTGCAGTGTATTCGTCAGGAAGCATGGTTCATGGGGGCGTATTTCAGCGGCTCGACGGTGGGGCAGCCGGATGATGCGATGATGTCAGCGGGTTCCGACATTGATGTTGCCGTTGTTACCTCAGAAGCAAAGCCACCTCTGAAACTGGGGAAGTTCATCTACCGGGATGTGCTGATCGAAATAACGTTCATATCGTGGAATCAGCTCGCCTCTGCCGAGGAGGTTCTAACATCTTATCACTTAGCCGGGAGCTTCCGCGTGGATACCATCATTGCAGATCCTACCGGACAGCTGCGCAGCTTGCAGCAGAAGGTGTCGCGCCATTTTGCCGAGAGGGAATGGGTGCGGCTCCGCTGCGAAGACGTCAGGCAAAAGATAGAGCATGGGTTACGGAACATCGATCTGACTGCACCATGGCATGACCAGATTATGACATGGCTGTTCATGACCGGAGTAACCACACACGTCATTCTCGTCGCAGCCCTTCGCAATCCTACCGTGCGGCTTCGCTACCTGGCTGCGTACAACGTGCTCCAGGAGTTCGGGCGAACTGACATCTATCCGGAACTGTTGAGACTGCTGGGCTGCGAGCATTGGACCCCGCAGAGAACCAGCCATCATTTGAGCACGCTTGCCCGTACCTTCGATGTCGCCGCGGCGCATGCCAAGACCCCATTCTTCTTCAGCAGTGACATTACCGCCGATTCACGACCGATTGCGATTGACGGTAGCCATAACCTTATCCGCGACGGATATCACCGCGAGGCGGTATTTTGGATCGGGGCGACCTTTACCCGGTGCCACAAAATGCTCTCGATAGATGCTCCAAAACTACAAGCTGAGCTTGCTCCGGCGTTTGAGGAATTCGTCATCGATCTCGGCATCACCTCGCAAGGCACCCTTGAGCGCCGTGCCAAGGACGTGCTGCTGTTTCTACCGCGGCTCTGGGACGAAGCTGAAGCGATTATGCTGGCCAATAAGGAGATTTTGTAGTTTGGCAATAAAGGAGTAAGTTTAAAGATGCAGTAATGAAGAAGGTGTTATCTTGGATATCTAAAAACATCTTTTTATCCGATGGCTTTGTTCTTAATTTAAGGGCAAGGCCATTAGTCATTTTCATGGGAAAAATTAGGCGTGCCAGAAGCCACATGGAGAACGTTGGAGTGAGTAACATGGCGAATGTTCTTTGTTCGAACCAGAAACCAAAAATAGTAGAGTTTTTCCCAATCATCGGTTCCTTATGCCTAGTGGCTGTTGGTTTTATAATATGTATGCGGTTACAAAAAAGCCGAGGAATCAATAAAAAAGGGGAGGCAAAGTATGAAAAGAATGAAACGTGTTTTAGCAGGGATCTCTGCCACGCTTTTGATCACAACGGCTCTCGCGGCATGCGGCGGGAACTCAAATTCGAATGTGAATTCAAATTCCGGCTCCAATGGAAATCAAGCTCCAGCCACGAATTCGGCTGACGCTCCGGCAACAAACAGCGGCGAGAAAGTGACCATTAATCTCTGGAGCTTCACCGACGAGATTCCGAACATGACGACGAAGTATTTGGAAACGCATCCAGATGCGAATGTAGAATTCAAAACGACGGTTATCGCAACCACCGATGGCGCTTATCAGCCAGCTCTTGACCAGGCTCTTGCCGCTGGCGGCAAAGACGCTCCGGACATTTACGCGGCTGAAGCGGCGTTTGTGCTCAAGTATACGCAAGGCGACGCATCCAGCTATGCAGCCAACTACTCCGACCTTGGCCTTGATGACCAAAAGGTAAAGGACGCAGGCATCGCCCAATATTCGGTTGATATCGGCAGCAAGGACGGCCAGTTGAAAGGCCTCGGTTATCAAGCGACCGGCGGCGCCTTCATCTACCGCCGCTCGATTGCCAAGGATGTGTTTGGAACGGACGATCCGGCCACGATCAAAACTGAAATTGGTCCCGGCTGGGATAAGTTCTTCGATGCGGCTGCGAAGCTGAAAGCTAAAGGCTACGGTATTGTTTCCGGCGACGGCGATATTTGGCACCCGATCGAAAACAGCTCGGATCAAGGCTGGATTGTAGACGGCAAGCTTCATATCGATCCGAAACGCGAACAGTTCTTTGATCTCTCCAAAAAGCTGAAAGACAACGGTTATCATAACGATACAACGGACTGGGCGGAAGCATGGTTTGCGGATATGTCCGGTTCCGGCGCTCAACCCATCTTCGGATTCTTCGGACCTGCTTGGCTGATCAACTACACGATGAGCGAGCAAGTTAAAGATACCAATGGCGACTGGGCAGTTACCGAACCGCCAACAGGTTTCTTCTGGGGCGGCACTTGGCTGCTGGCCCACAAGGACGTAACCAAGGACGAAGCCAAGAAAAAGGCTGTTGCGGACTTTATCAATTGGGTTACGCTTGACACCTCCGAAACGGGCCTGCAATATTACTGGGCTAACGGCACGATGAAGGAAGGCGAACAAGGCACGAAGGACAGCGTTGCATCCTCCGTTGTCATGGCGAAATCGAACGGCGAAGTGCCGCTGCTTGGCGGACAAAACATGTACGACGTATTTGTTCCGGCCAACGCGAATGCTTCCGGTAAGAACCTGACCCAATTCGACGAAACGATCAATAAGCTCTGGCGTGATCAAGTACGCGAATACACGGCAGGCAATAAAGACAAAGACAGTGCGATCAAAACCTTCAAACAGCAAGTCAAAGACCAGCTTGGCATTGATAGCGAGTAAGAAGGAGAACGGAGGGGGCGGGGGAAGTTTCCCGCCCTTTCATATCAACAAATGAGGTGAGAGCATGCGCCGCAAAGGTGTCAACTATTCAAAATTTGGGTACATTTTTACCTTTCCGTTTGTCCTTGCATTTCTGATCTTCTCGCTGTATCCCATTTTATACACCGCGGTCATCGGGTTCACTGATATGCAGGGGATCATACCAAAGCCGGTTCATATGCTGGATGATCCATTTAAAAACTTCAAAGATCTCATTCTTGATAATCCTTCATTTAGGAAATCTCTGATTAACACGGGGCTGCTCTGGATTGTGAATTTTATACCCCAGATGGTTCTAGCGCTCTTGCTCACGGCATGGTTCACGAACAAGCGCCTTAACATCAAGGGACAAGGCGCATTCAAAGTTTTGCTTTATATGCCTAACATTATCACGGCAAGTACAATCGCCGTGCTTTTCAGTTCTTTATTTGCCTATCCGATGGGACCTTTAAACAGTTTATTTCAAATGATGGGCTGGTCTGACGCTCCAATTTTCTTCCTACAGGATAAGACGACAGCGCGAGGCATTGTGGCGTTCATTCAATTCTGGATGTGGTACGGTAACACCATGATCGTCCTAGTCGCAGGCGTTATGGGGATCAATCCCGCTCTCTTCGAATCTGCGGCAATTGACGGCGCAAACGGATTTCAAACCTTTTTCCGCATCACGCTGCCGAGTCTCCGTACAATATTGCTTTTCACATTGATTACATCGATGATCGGCGGTTTGACCATGTTCGATATTCCGCAGCTGTTCCTCATGGGCGGACCGGACGATTCCACGCTGACCACGTCTATGTTTATCTACGGGCAAGCGTTCAAGGGCAGCTATATGTATAATCGCGCTGCAGCCGCCAGTATGCTCATGTTCGTGATCGCAGCCATTTTGTCCGGATTGTTGTTCTACCTGATGCGCGACCGCGATGCGGCCAAATTGAAAAAAGCGGAAAAGAAATACAGAAGTGAACAAGCTGGGGCGAGCAAGCAAGCGGGAGGTGTGACGCATGGATAAAATGCAAAGAAGCGGAACTGTCAATCGGAGAATAAGCAAGACGATTATTTATATTGTCTGCATCTTGTTGGCGCTGCTCAGCATCCTTCCGTTTTGGATTATGTTTGTAAACGCCACGCGTTCTACGCCGGAAATCCAAAGCGGGATCTCGCTGCTTCCTTCGACCCACTTGATGAGCAACCTGCGGGTGCTGCTCGATAAGAGCTTCGATCCGATTCAAGGCTTCCTGAATTCGTTCATTATCTCCGGATCCGCAACGATTCTCACGGTCTACTTCTCGTCCTTGGCGGCTTATGGACTCGTGACTTATAACTGGAAGCTGCGCGGGCCGTTTTTTACCTTTATCATGTGCGTCATGATGATTCCTTCCCAGGCAAGCGCAATCGGGTTCTATCAGTTCATGTACAAACTGCATTGGACCAACAGTTTTCTTCCGCTGATTTTGCCCGCGATTGCGGCGCCGGCGGTGGTGTTCTTCATGCGCCAATATCTGCTCGCAACGCTATCGATTGAGATCGTGGAAGCTGCGCGTGTAGACGGCTCCGGTGAATTCAGAACGTTCAACCGAATTATCTTTCCGCTGATGATACCGGCGGTAGCGACGCAAGCCATCTTTGCTTTTGTAGCCAACTGGAACAATCTGTTCATGCCGTTGATCTTGCTGACACAGAAGGAAAAGTATACGATGCCGATCATGGTAAGCTTACTGCGCGGCGATATTTACAAAGCGGAGTTCGGCTCCATTTATATGGGACTCGCTTTGACAGCGTTGCCGTTGTTTGTGGTTTACTTCCTGTTGTCCCGGTATATTATCGCCGGCGTAGCGCTGGGCGGCGTCAAGGAATAATCATCTCTTCCATTCAAAAAATAAGTAAAAAAAAGTCCCGATGATGCATCTCAATCATTGGGATTTTTTTTGCTTCTGACGCAAAACGAATTATCTACTAAAATATAACTGGGACAAAACGCAGGCTTTAGCTCAAAAAAACCACGACAGCCGAAGACCATAGTGTCCGGGCTGCCGTGGTTTTCCATTTGACCGCGCAGAAAACATTCTTATGCGGTTTAAACTTGTTTCATACCGCCATCAACAAAGAGTTCGACGCCATTGACGAAGCTGCTGTCGTCCGAAGCGAGGAACAGAACGGCTTTGGCAATTTCTTCAGGTCTGCCGAGTCTTCCCAAAGGAACGGCATTTGCCAAGAATCCCAGCGCTTGCTTCTGTTGTTCTTCGTTGGAACCTACAGCGGCAGCCAGACCGAATGTGTCTATGGGGCCGGGACTTACTACGTTCACCCGGATTTGCCGATCCTTCAAGTCTACCAGCCAATTCCGCGCAAAGGATCGAACGGCCGCTTTGGTTGCTCCGTAAACACTTCCGCCAAACGAGCCGCTGGTGCCTTGAACCGAGCTGTTCAGAATAATCGAACCGCCGTCGCGAAGGAGCGGAAGAACCTTTTGAACAGCAAACAATACGCCTTTGACATTGATATTAAAGCTGTTATCAAAAATCTCCTCAGTAACTTGCCCCAGGGGAGCATGCTCCACGACACCGGCATTGGCAAAAACAACATCGACATGATTATGTTTTTCTACGATTACATCATACAGCCGATCCAAATCCGATAATTTCGAAACGTCGCTTTGAACCGCGGTCACGTTTCTTCCCATTTGATTGACCGCATCATCCAGGCTGCTTTGATTGCGTCCGGTAATGTATACATACGCGCCTTCTTCTACGAGTTGTTTTGCTGTCGCAAGACCAATCCCCGTGTTTCCGCCTGTTATTACCGCTACTTTTCCTGCGAATTTATTCATGAACAACACACTCCTGACATATTAAATGGTTTATTTTCAATTCAAACCTTGTTTATGTTTTCGACATCATCAGAGAAGAATATTTAACTTACTAGTAGATAAGTAAAGCTCATTTTTTTGTCGCCGTCTCTTTATAGGATCAGGCGACTCATTTGTGATGATAATTGCGGGATAGCCGCTTTGCCAAGAACTCTTTGGTATTGTAAAAGTCCTTTGCCGCAAGCAATAACCGTAGAGGCTAAAGACTCGGTGTCTGCAGAGTTCTCAATTAATCCCTCGGATTTCATTTCTATCAGAATGTCTGCCAGAACGGATATTTCCTTTTCACTCACCGATTGGATCTTCTTTCGCAGTTCCACCGGCAATGACTCATAGTCCGTTTGAAGAGAGGAGAGTGGGCAAATTTCATGTTCCCCGAATTGTTCAACTCTTTCTTCAAGAAACTTATTGAGTCTTGCTTGAACGGTCAGTGAAGCGTAACGCAATGGAAATTGTTCCAGATGATGCATCATTTTGTCGGCAATAGCTAAACCCAAATCCTCCTTTTTTTCAAAATGGTAGTGAATGCTGGCCTTGGTTACTCCGAGGGGCTTAGCCAAATCGTCATAGCTGAATGCTACGTAACCTTTTTCTCGAATCAGCTTGGACGCCAAATCAATAATTTGCTCTTTTCGATTGTCCATGGCCACATTTTAACTTACTAATTAGTAAGTGTCAATTATAAAACTAAAATTTTAGGGATTGAGCTTGTCCTCCAAATATGAGAGCTTAAATTTGGGGGATGGGGGGATCCCCGAGTTCCTCTTCTCTGGTAACCATCGAAGAAATAAGCCGTGCGCATTGATCGAGCAAAATGTCTTTACGCAGCTTATCGTCGGAGTTAAAGATCAATTGATCTTCAATGCTTCGGATCATCGAAAAAATTAAAAAGGTCTGTTCTTCTTCATACTGAAAATTAAACCCTGATTTTTGTATTTGCGCTACAAGCGCAGACATCATGGTCTTTTGCGCACGCTTAAAAAACCCCCGCACATCTTCATCTCTGAACTGCAATGACATCACGTCGTTATGGTAAACCAGCTCTCCGCTATGAAATGAAATGAAAACATGGAGCAGCGATTTAGAAATCTCCATAATATCGTCTGAAACGCGAATATCTTCAACGTTCTTAAGCAGCTGCAGCATAAGATCGTTCTCAAATTTCTCCAGGCAAGCTAATAAAATATCCTTCTTGTCTTTAAAGTAGGAGTAGACGCTGCCCGTGGCAAGATTGGCTTCCTTGGCGATTTCAGCCGTGTTGATCTCATAATATCCGCGCTCCAAAAACATGCGGTAGGCGACCTCAATGATTTTTTCTTTCTTTTCGATGGCTCGCTTTTGATTTGGAATACGCAAACTTTTCTCCATGGCTTCATGGCTCCTTACTAAACAATGAATACCCTCATTTTAATTTGAACGTCTTATAGTGTCAAATCGAACATGAAATCAATTTCAAGTTCCCGTTGACAAGCATATATGGCCTTCTTATAATGTGAATATGAAATCTATTTCATGTTAGGGGCGAACATCCTTGAAAAAACGAAAAAATGTCCTTGGATTTATCGCAATTGCTATCGCCATGTTCATGGGAACGCTCGATGGTACGATTATCAACATCGCGCTTCCCGACATCACCCGCAATTTCAATGCTACATTGGACGATACGAGCTGGATCAGCACCATATACGTGCTTTTTCTCGCCGTTTTTATGATCACGGCTTCCAAGCTTGCGGATCAATTCGGTCGGAAGAAGATCATGCTGATCGGTCTTCTTATTTTCGGTGCGAGTTCCGCCATGTGCGGAATGTCGGAGTCTTTATCTTTTCTCATTGCCATGCGTGCCTTGCAAGGCCTTGGCGGGGCCATCATTACTCCTCTAGTGGTTCCTATGGCGCTTAATATGTTCGGCAAAGAAAAGTCCCAGATTGTCGCGGGAGGGATCGGGGCAATTACGGCGTTGGCTGCCGCAGGAGGCCCGCCTATTGGCGGAGTGCTGTTGGAGTACGTCAACTGGCAGTCGATTTTCTTTATAAATGTTCCTTTTTCCGTGGTTGCGATCGTGTTGACTCTTTTTTGCGTGGACGAGTCTTACGATGATACCGTTTCGAAGCGGATCGATTGGTTTGGCATGATTTTACTAAGTATGACTCTGTTCCTTCTGACCTTTGCCTTATTGAAAGGAAATGATTACGGCTGGGACTCGATTTCCATCGTATCCATGTTCGTCGGCGCTGCCGTTTCGTTCTTACTGCTGATTGTCGTCGAGATGAAGGTGCCGGAACCGATGCTGGAGCTCTCTTTGTTCCGCGAGATGACGTTCACAGCCTCAACGATCTGCTATCTGATCACCGGATTCGCCATTGTAGCTCCGGGACTCATTTTCAGTTACTTTTTGCAAAATGCGATGGGCTATGCACCATTGGACGCTTCTCTGATCATTACTCCAATGGCCTTGGTTGTTATTATCGCTATGCCTTTAGGAAGCTTGATCGTCAAAACCACCGGAGCGAAGCCGGTCAATTTTGTCGGGATTCTCATCATGGGAGCCGGGGCTTGGATGCTGTCGCGCGCCGACGTGAACACTTCCAAGGATATGATGATTGCGGACATGATCGTATTCGGCTTCGGATTAGGCTTTTCCGTTCAATCGCTCATTTCATCCATTAAGTACCTGCCGGAGGAAAAGAGCGGCGTAGGTTCGGGAATTGTTAACGCGGCGAGACAAATCGGCACTTGCCTGGGCATCGCCCTTCTTGTTGGAGTGCTTAACATTCACGTATCGAGCGCTAAAGATAACATTACCGCATCGGCTACGAGTCTGATTCAAAGCAGCCCCGTGATTGATGGCGACATCAAAACCGTCATGATCCGAGACATTACCGATTCCGTACAAGAAGAAGATAATAATAACAGCGGCAAGGCCGACGCACTTCGCTCCAGGATCGAGCAAGACGTGAAGAAGTTGATGGAAGCCGAGACCCACTCTGAGCGTCCGGAGAACGACACTGACTTGGGTGAACTGTACGACGGCGTCGATTCGCTTCATAATGGAGCCGCAAAAACGGCAGACGCGGCGGGGCAATTGGAGGAGGGGGCCACTTCTTTGGATGCGGGTCTTGCCACCCTGCATGACGGAGGAAGCTCCCTTCATTCCGGCATTGGCGAGCTGGACGGCGCGTTAACGAAAACGATCGCAGGATCTCAAAGGCTGCAGTCGGCAAGCCGGCAGGGGTATGATAAACTCTCTTTCGGATCCAAACAGCTTCAAACCGGAGCGGATCAATTATTGGCGCAGTTTGCGGCGGGAAGTGGCTCCGGGCATTCAACGGTCTATGACGGGGTTACCGGAGTATCCGACGGTATGCAAACTCTTTCTGCTCAAACGAACCAATACGTCAGCTCCGTAAATGAAACGATCTATCTGATGGCTAAAAACGATCCGCTCGCCCCTAAATTGCTGGAAACTTATCAGGGAAGCCTGGAGCAGGCTAAAAAAGCATATGCCGGGGCGCCTGCGGAATTGAAGGGGACATACCTGCAGCAAGTTAAAATGCTCCAAAACCTGGTCAGTATTTACACGGTTGCCGTTGACCCGGCGGTTACGACTTCCGATCAATTTAAGGCGAAGCTCATAGCATTGGGGCAACAAAGCGAGGTAGGCCAAACGGTTATATCCGGCGGAGCGGAACTGAAACAAGGAGCCGACCAACTGGCAAACGCATCTCAGAAAGTGGCCGAACAGTTTGGAACTTCCGGCTCGTTTAAGAAAGGGATGGTTCAACTGACGGAAGGGGCCAATCAGCTGGCTGCGGGAGTAGACAATCTGAATGAACTGAATACAGGCATCGGACAATTATCGGACTCGCTTATCCAGGTACAATCAGGGGCCAATCAACTCGAAAAAGGTTCCCAATCCCTTCTCACCGGAATTGAATCGACCCAAGACGGGAGCGGCAAGCTGTACACAGGCTCAAAGCAGCTCGCGGATGCGACTCGTCAAATGAACGATGGAAGCGAAAAACTGCTTCTCGGCGTGGGAAAAAGCGACCAAAAGAATGAAATCACCCGTATTATGGATGAGATCGGCGCAGATAAGGATCATGAAACGTCGCAAGCCTTTAGCCGGACCTTTATTCTGACGGCGTTCATACTCATTGCCTCATCGATCTTCGGAATTTTCACCGATAAAAGGAAAGAAAAAACGGCATAACAGCTGGGGCCCCGTAATGAAGAAATTTATTACGGGGCATCTTTATGGGCAATCGAAATTTCCCTTTACCGCATAGCTGTTGTCTGCTAAACTAACCCTTGTTGATTGTTAACCAAATAATAAAATATGGGTTGACAATCAGGACTTGAATAAGCTTGTCCTCATCACACTGATAGGCGGCTTAAGTTCAATGAATAGGGGATGATGACCATTCAATCGCAGGAAATCGAACTACAATGGCAATCGTTTGCGGACAAGGCTCGGAACGGGAAAAGTTTAACGATAGAGGAGGCATTGGCCGTTCTTGAATCGGAGGATGATGCGATCTTGCCGCTGATGCAAGCTGCTTTTGAGGTGAGAAAGTATTTCTTCGGCAAAAAAGTGAAGCTGAACATGATCATCAACGCCAAAAGCGGACTTTGTCCCGAGGATTGCGGGTACTGCTCACAATCCAGTATATCGACCGCGCCGGTAGACCAATACGCGCTGCTGGACAAGGACACGCTTCTTGCCGGAGCCCGCGAAGCGGTAGCCCGTAAAGCAGGAACCTACTGTATCGTAGCTTCCGGAAGGGGGCCGACGGATAAGGAGCTTGACCAAGTGGTATCCGCGGTTCAGGAGATCCGCGAAACGATGCCGCTTAAAATTTGTACGTGTCTCGGCATTTTGAAGGATCAGCAAGCCGAGCGGCTCGTTCAAGCCGGCGTTCATCGATATAATCACAATCTGAATACGAGCGAGGCCCATTATTCATCCATTGCTTCAACCCACACTTATGATCAACGCGTAGAAACGGTGGAAAAGGTAAAGGCCAGCGGCATGTCTCCTTGCTCGGGTGTTATTATCGGAATGGGCGAGACGGACCGGGAAATCGTTGAAATGGCTTTTGCGTTAAGGGAGCTCGATGTGGATTCCATTCCGATTAATTTTCTCCATGCAATCCCGGGAACCCCGCTTGAGCAGGAACGACGCACGCCGGCGCTGAAGGCGCTCAAGGTGCTCGCGTTATTCCGGTTCGTTTGTCCGAGCAAAGAAATCCGCGTGGCGGGCGGACGGGAAGTCAATCTTCGAACCTTGCAGCCGCTGTCCCTGTATGCGGCGAACTCGATTTTTGTAGGGGATTATTTAACGACATCAGGTCAAGAGATATCAGCCGATCATCAGATGATCGAAGATTTGGGCTTTGAGATTGAATTGAACGCATTGTAAGTAACGGTTGACACGAATGAAAACAGCCGGCCGATTTGGCCGGCTGTTCATTTGTTAGCGTTGAATTGCGGAGCGGGTTCCGCCGGATGTCCGGCTGAGCGCATCGCGATTTACCGTAATCGCCGACAGAAGCGTGACGAAGACCATCGTAAATACGCAAACCAGGCCCATGGAGCTGTAGATCTCTCTGTATCCGTCGCCGGTGATGCAGAGAAGCAGATAGTTCATGCTTTGGATACCGTAAACGGCTACCGCTTCGAACCAATAGGATTTGCCGAACGATTCGTCATCTTTCCCTTTGGTATCGTATTTGGAAATAAAGAGGGCGAAGATTTGCATGAATACATAAACCACGAAAAACCAGCCCAAATAATTGGAGATCGGAACTCCGAAGTATTTTCCTCCGTCCTCCCAGATCCATTCCTTGCCGATGGTTGCCGTCAGCGGATCCATAACGACATCCCACATGACCATGATAAACGAAGCGACGAACGGAATCAGGAAGATCTGCAAGCCGCGCAGTTTTTTGCTGTATTGTCCGTTCAGGACATGAGCCAACGTCCAAGCCATATAACCCATTCCGAAATAGGCGATCATAATGACGAACGGTACATCAAAGACCCGTGGAATATCCGATGTATAGTGGTAATTCCCGAAAGGAAAACCTTTGGCAATACTTAAGCTTTCAAAAAAATTGCTGATTACCCAGGTTATGACGAAGAATATAGTCATATTTTTAAGCCCGTAACGCTTGGTTCCGTGAAAGAATGCTACACCGGGAATAATGGGAAACAACACAATTTCCATAATATCTTTGGCCGAAGATGGCAATAGAATTTTAATAACCGATGCCGCAAACAGCAATGCAATGAACGACCATCTGGCCGTGCTGACTGTATTTTGTTCTTTTAGTCCTGCACGAACCGCAGCCGGCTGAGTGAATTGTGACATATTGCAGCCTCCTTAGTAAATGTTTTTGGTGATTTCTTCTTGGATTGTGCCATAAGTCTTCTACCCGGGAAAGAAGCTCAGGAATAAGATGCCGGAAGGTTTCCGATCTCCGTGACATGCTGTTGTATTTCCGCCACGAGTACAATATACTGTACACGGTGTTGGTCTTCAACCATCAATAAATTCACAAGTGTATATAAACCGACATAGGCAAATCCGAGTGTCGGGTTATCATCTTTTTGCGAAAAAGTGGAGGAACTATGGAGAACGAAAAAGCAAACCGGCGCACCAAAATGACCAAAATGATCCTGAAAGACACGCTTTTGGAGTTGATCCGCCAAAAGCCCGTTTCAAAAGTGACGATCAAGGAAATCTGCGAACTGGCCGATATGAACCGCAGCACTTTTTACGCGCATTACGCAGATCAATACGATCTGATGCAGCAGGCGGAGGAGGAGATTATCCAAGATCTCCATACCTATGTGAATGAGGCGGCAGAGGGGCAAAATGCGACCGGTGAATATTTCGTCATAGAAAGAATACTGGAGTATATGCTGCAGAATAAAGAGGTTTTCATAGCGCTCCTGAACGGAAACGGCAGCAAGGATTTTGCGAATCACCTCGCGGGGATGGTTCGCCGTCACACCATTGAAGAATGGCTGAGAAGCGGCGCATTGGAGCCGGAAATCGCCGAGTATCTGTATACTTTTGCGGAAGCGGGGGGAACGGGTCTCATGATCAAGTGGGTGAATGACGGCTATATCAAACCTCCCGGCGAAATGGCGGCGCTAATAATCCGGATCATCCGGGGCGGGGTGGCTTCGTTTACGGGAGCGATAAGTAGCGAAATGAAAAGAGACTCATAGCGCTTATGAGCCTGCCTGGTCCTGCATAAACCGCGATAGCCTTTCGATCCCCGGTTCAATGTCCTCCTCGCGGATATTTCCGTAGCCGAGCAGGATCTGATGAATGCGGGTTCCTTTGACCATACAGTAGTCTTCGACACGGTGAACCCTGACTCCGTATTCGGTTGAACGGCTCCAGTCTAAGGGGGAAGCGACTTTAAGCATTTCCACCAGAATATGCATTCCGGCTTCATCTCCTTGAATGATAATCCGATCCTCGAAATGACGCGTTAGGGCTTCGATAAGCAGATTCCTCCGTGTCCGGTAAATGCCTTTCATTTTGTGGATATGGCGGTCCAGGCGACCGTCCCGGATGAATTCGGCCAGCGCGATCTGCGGAATTGTCGGAGTGCGGAGGTTCAGTTCTTCTCTAAGATTCGAGAAAGGGCCGACCAAGTGACGCGGAAGCACGAGAAACCCCATACGGAGTCCGGGGACAAGCGTTTTGCTGAATGTTCCTACGTAGATTACCCTGTCCGGATTCAAGGTTTGCAGCGGCGGGATGGGTACCCCCCTCAGGCGGAAATCCCCATCGTAATCGTCCTCGATGATATAGGATTCTGCTTCCTCCGCGAGCCTTACGGCATGCTGTCGACGTTGAATCGACAAAATGCTCCCGTTCGGAAACTGGTGGGACGGGGTAAGCAACAGAAGATGGCCGCCGGGGAGTTTTGCGAATTCGTGTATCCTTATGCCGGACGCATCAACTTCCACGGGCGTGATTTGGTAATGCTGCCGCTTGAAAATATGCTGCGTGAATTCGATCGTCGGGTCTTCCAGGCAAACGGAATGGTAACTTGGGCGCAGCGCTTGCGCGGCCAGCGAGATTCCATCCGAGGAACCGGACACGATCATGATCTGTTCCGGCTTGCACAGCATGCCTCGGGTCCGGTACAAATAGGCCGAAATTTCGCTTCTCAGCGCTTTTTCTCCTCGTATATCTCCATAGTCCAAAAGTCCGCTAGGCGATTCTTCGGCGGCAGCCTTCAAATACTTGGCCCACCGCTGCTGCGGAAAGCTCCGCAAATCGGGGGTCCCCGTCGCGAAGTCGATGATTCCTCCATCATTTGAATCCGTTTGAGTGCCAGCGTCGGACATCTCCTTGTTCTCGCTCTTTCCCGAAGCGTCCTGTACAATTCCCTCCGCCACAAAGGTGCCCGAACCCACTTGACCGATGAGGTATCCTTCCGCAGTCAACTGTTCATAAGTGTCGATCACCACGTTACGGGCAATGCCGAATTCCTTTGCCAGCTTCCTTGAGGAGGGAAGGCGCATTCCCTGCGACAGCTCGCCCTTTTCAACCTTTTGCCGGATTTGGCGGCAAAGTTGGGCCGTAATTGACATATCTCCAGAAGGATCCAAATGAATACCGAACACCATAATTTAACGCCCTCCTGTAAAGTGGTTCCTCAAAATAAACTGAAAGTGGCTCTAAAATAAACCATTTCCTCTCATTATAATGAAGATGAATCAAAATGGGAAAGGGAGGAAACGAAGGATGGAACGCAAAAATTTAGGCGCCTCCGAAATCAAGGTAAGTCCCGTAGGATTCGGCTGCTGGGCGATAGGCGGATCGTTTTGGCTGGACGGGCTGCCGGATGGATGGGGCGAGGTCGACGACAGGGAATCGGTTCGAGCGATCGGGGCCGCTCTGGAGCGGGGGATCAACTTCTTTGACACGGCGGACGTATACGGAACGGGGCATAGCGAGGAGGTGCTTGGAAGAGCATTAAAAGGACGCCGGCAGGAGGCGGTAATCGCCACCAAATTCGGGTTCACTTACGATGCGGCAACCCGCAGCGTCTTTACGAAGGTCGATATGTCTCCAAATTATATCCGGTTGGCCTGCCGGGCTTCTTTAAAAAGACTGGGAACCGATTATATCGATTTGTACCAAATTCATGATGGAGGCATTCCTTTCGAGCAGCTTGATTCGGTCATCGAATCGCTGGAACGATTGAAGGAGGAGGGCTGGATCCGCGCTTATGGCTGGAGTACGGGGGATGCGGAGCGGGCCGAAGCGTTCGCCCAAAAATCCTCCGCGGTCGCCATCCAGCATCCATTCAACGTGCTGATCGGCGACTCGGATATGGTTCGGCTGTGCGAGAAATATCAGCTCAGCAGCATCAACAACGCTCCGCTAGCCATGGGCCTGCTGAGCGGAAAGTTCGGTCAGGGCTCCAGCCTGCCGGCCGAAGACGTACGGGGCAGCAAGCACGAGTGGGTCCTTTATTTCACGGATGGCAAGCCGCGGGCGGAGTATTTGGCGAGACTCGAAGCCGTCAGAGAGATATTGATCTCCGGCGGACGCAGCCCGGTGCAGGGAGCGCTTGCCTGGATTTGGGGCAGAAGCGGTCAAACGATTCCGATCCCGGGTTTAAAATCGGTGAAGCAGGTGGAAGAAGCGGCGGGGGCCATGAACTTCGGACCTTTAACAACGGGGCAGATGAGGGAAATACAGAAAGTATTGAAGGACGCGGATTCCCCTGTATGAGCGCTATTATTACATGGCTGGCAGATTTAAGAGGCTTCGCCCATCTTTTTGGGGCGAAGCCTTTCGCCGGACCAAAACATTGCGAGTCCCACTCGATTAATGCACATTCGACACTTTTAGAGTTTAACGCAACATAGGATATATTTTTATATTGAAAGGAAGATGAAGGCGATTCAGTCATTTAAAGAAGGTGGGATAAGCAGATGCAATGGTATTTAAAAGTATTAAAAAATTACGTGGGATTTAGCGGAAGAGCCAGACGAACGGAGTATTGGATGTATTTCTTGTTCAATCTTATTATTTCGATCGTCCTGGAAGTCCTGGGTTTGGCCATCGGGATCGGGCTGATCTTGGCTATCATCTATGGAGTGGTAGTCCTGCTGCCGTCTCTGGCTGTATTTATTCGGCGCTTGCACGATACGGGAAGAAGCGGCTGGATGATTCTGCTGGGATTAATACCGCTGGTTGGCACCATTATCATCATTGTCTTTTTGTGCCAGGACAGCAATGAAAGCGCAAATCACTACGGAGAAAGTCCGAAGCTCAGCGCGTAATCATACATATCGAAACAATTTTATTTTTGGATTAGTACATAGACAGGAGCTTTGATTTCTTACATAGCCATCGTCAAAGCAAAAAATCTTCCTTTCATCGGAACAACCTAAGCCGAATCGTTCTCAAAACCATTCGTTTGAGAATAATTCGGCTTTTGGGCTTTTCTCTAAAGTATGTCTGGCCTTAGTCTAGTGTTTTTCGGTAGAATAGACGGTAGACACAATGTTGAATATGGAACGCTTATGTGAAAAGAAACGATGGAGGGGAATGAACGTGTTTACTTTTGACGTTGACCGTACATTTTGGATTCATGAGCCGAAGCAATACGATATCGGCAAGGAGCGGATAACGTTTCAAACGGAGGCGGGCACCGATTTTTGGCAAAGAACGTATTACGGCTTTCGGAACGATAACGCGCCTGCGCTTCTTCTGACAACGAGCGAGTCTTATTTTTCGTTTACGTTGAAAACGGAATTTGACAGCAAGGCGCAGTTTGACCAATGCGGCGTGGTGATCTATCAGGACAGCGACAATTGGTTCAAGGCTTCGATCGAATACGAGAATGAAACGTTCCAGCGGCTGGGGAGCGTCGTGACCAATCATGGGTATTCGGATTGGGCGACCACGGATCTCGAAGGCGGCGTCAAATCGATGTATTACCGGCTAAGCCGCCGGGAAAGCGACTATTGCATTGAAAGCTCGCATGATGGCGTTCATTTCGAACAAATGCGGATTTTCCACTTGTTTGAGGGAGGCGGGGAGATCCATTTCGGCGTTTATGCCTGCAGTCCCTCGGCATCCTCTTTCCAAGCCGTATTTTCCGAGCTTCGTATCACCGAATGCCTATGGGAGGCCCATACGCCGGCTTAATGTTGGTGTGAATGTTCTCAAATTTACTGACCCTACAGTCAAGGATTCTGATATTATACCGGTGATATATCGGCAACAAGATTCGCAAGGGAAGGGAGCTAGACCGAAGTTATGGATAAGAAACAGCTCATTATTTTTATGGACAGCGGCGATACGATCATCGACGAGTCGACGGAAATCCGGGACGAGGAAGGAATTGTCGTCAGCGCGAACGTCATACCGGGTGCAGACGAGACGGTAAAAGCCTTGTACGAAAGAGGCTACACGCTGGTTTTGGTCGCCGACGGCGATGCCCAGTCCTTCAAAAACGTGTTTAAGCAAAACAACTTGTACGACTATTTTACCGCCATGATCATTTCCGAAAATATTAAAGCGACCAAGCCAAGCGCGCGCATGTTTAAGGCCGCCGCGGGGGCGATTGAGCTCAAAGAAGAGGATTTCCGCCGGGTCGTGATGGTCGGCAACAATTTGAGCCGCGACATGAAAGGGGCCAACGCACTCGGGATCACCAGCGTCTTTCAGAGCTGGACGACGCGTTATCCGCATGAGCCTGCGGACGAAAGCGAACGTCCGGATTATACGATCGGCCAGCCGCTGGAGCTGTTGGAATTAGCGGAACGGCTCAACGCGCGGCTGGAAGGCGTACTGAAATAAAGGCCTTGTCCAGCAGCATGAATCTGGCAGGCTTGTTTATATTGAACCGTCCGACGGCGAATCGGACGGTTTTTTACATTTTCCGAGTGTGATAAAGTAATATTCAAATTCGCCTGTCATTTTTATTAACGGTCAAGCACGGTTTGCTGTGGCGGCAGACCCTACCCTACGCTTGCCGACAAGGAAGGGACCCTAACATGAAGCGGCTAGGAAGCTCCAAAGGTTCGGTTTTTACGAGATTCGTCGCGTTTTTTATGCTCACGATCACACCGATATGCGTAATTGCCATGATTCTTTACAATTGGCAGATCCGCCTGCTTGACGGCACAACGGTG
The DNA here is from genome assembly GCF_056171975.1 of Paenibacillus terrisolis. Lineage (NCBI taxonomy): Bacteria > Bacillati > Bacillota > Bacilli > Caryophanales > Paenibacillaceae > Paenibacillus > Paenibacillus terrisolis. Next base: position 31,969 of record NZ_JBKFGG010000050.1, read on the forward strand.
GACGCTTTTAATTCATCGGCCCTCCACGGGTTTAACAATATCGAAAATGAATTGACAAAAGTGAAGGCGCTTTCATATTCCAATTTGCTGGACGAGGATTTGCTGATGCTTTCGAACTCCAGCGCGATCATGAGCAATTATCAGAAAACCGTGTCCATCAATCGGTATATCCGCCGCATGGAAACCCTGAAGGACAGCAGCGGCTATATCCAGGAGCTCAAAACCTATATTCCGAGCCTGCATCGGGTCATCGACGTCGAAGGCAATTTGACCCCGGACACCGGCGAAATCTTGCAGATTTACGAGACTTCAAAGCGGCAAACCGGCTGGCATTTTACGGTCTGGGACGAGCGCCTGTTTTACGTATTCCTTCCCCCGGGGACCCCAAGCGGATCGGACAACTTCACCTACTTGTTCGTTGTCGAGATCTCAGGGAGCCGGATCAAAGAAGAGCTTGCCAATATCTCCAATGCGGAGAATATCGTTCTGTACGACGCCAATCATTCTTATGTCGCTTATGAGCAGAAACCGGGCGTAAACCCCGTAGATCTTCAAAGCCTGGTCGCGCGGCAGCCGGGTAACGGCCCGCACAAGATCAAAGCAAAGGGGGGGCCGGCCTGGGTCGTCAACCAGGCTTCCGAATATCTTGGACTGAATCTGGCGGCCAACTTGCCCGTCCATCAAATCAACCCGCAAATTCGGGAGCTTCGCGGCTATTTCATCGTATTCAGCTTGGTCATTATTTTGACGGTGCTTATTTTGACGTACCTGACGGCCAAGCTGATCAAAAATCCGCTGGGGATTTTGGTGAAAGCGTTCGGCGAGGTGCAGCGGGGCAATTTGGGGCTGCAGCTGGAGCATCGCAAAAACGATGAGTTCCGTTACATTTACCGTTCCTTCAACGCGATGGTCGCCAGGATCAAGGATCTGTTGGAGCAGGTCTACGAGCAGAAAATTCTGGCACAACGCGCCGAACTTAAACAACTTCAATCGCAGATTAACCCGCATTTTCTTTACAATAGCTTTTTCGTTATCCGGAATATGGCCCGGCTGAACGATTTCGAGAGCATCAAGCAGTTTTCGGAGTATTTGGCCAAATACTACCAGTTTATTACCCAGAAGCAATCCGGCGATATTCCGCTTGCCGAGGAAGTGGAGCACTCCAGAATTTACGCCGATATTCAGAAGATGCGTTTTGGCGAGCGGGTGGACATCCGTTTCGACGAGATTCCGCCCGAGGCCGCAGGCAGGCTTGTTCCGAGATTGATTCTGCAGCCGCTGGTCGAAAATGTGTTCGAGCACGGCATCGGCAATTTCACCGAGGAAGGAATTTTGCGGGTCAGCTTTAGCAGCGATCGGGACAACCTTGTGATCGCGGTGGAGGATAACGGCGAAATAACCGACGAAGGATTGGAAAAAATGAGAGCAAGCTTGCGGCAGAACGCCGGAGAAATTAGCGGCCTGACCAACATCCATAAGCGTCTCCAGCTGTTATACGGCAAGGATAGCGGCGTCAAGGTGGGGAAAAGCGCGCTTGGCGGACTAAGAGTGGCTCTAACGATAGGCGAGGTGGAACATGTATAAACTGTTGATTGTTGATGATGAACCCTATATTCTCGATGGTTTGATCGATTTGTTTCAGGAGAACGAAGAACTGGATGTATACAGTGCTCCCTCGGGGAACAAGGCTCTGGAATTGCTGCACCGGACCCGAATGGATATCGTTTTGACCGACATAAGGATGCCGGGAACAAGCGGCTTGGAACTGCAAAAGGAAATTCGGAAGCAATGGCCTTATTGCAAGCTGGTTGTTCTTACTGCGTACAGCGAGTTCACCTACGCCTATCAGGCTATGAAAAATAACGCCGTAGGTTATGTCCTTAAGAGTGAAGGAGAGGACGCCATTGTCGCGGCCGTAAACGAATGTATCCGGCAAATCCGGCAGGAAAGACAAGCGCAGGAGTTTATCGAGGAAAACGAGCAGTATATCGCCTCCGCGCTCCCGATGCTGCAAAGCGCTTGCCTCCTCAAGCTGTTGGAGGGAGAGCCGATCGGGGAGTACCGGGACGATCTCGCCAAATACCGGATGGAGATCGATCCGGAGAAACCAAGCCTTTTGGTGGCGCTCCGACTGGATAAAAGCTCGCTTCGCGGCACTTCCGACAGCCAGCTTGATTTTTTCATGCAGGTCAAGGCGGTATTCCAGAAATATCTTTTGGAGATGTATGCCGGGTATGAAGCCACCTTTGAGGGCAAAAACATGATCTGGGTGCTTCAGCAAAAAGACGCCGCCCGCAGCCTGCTTTACTTGAAAGAAACGCTGGAAATTGTCCAATCGCATTGCCTGCAGGCCCTGAACGCGTCGGTGTCCGTGATTTACGACGATTACGCGGATTGGGAAGAGCTGCCGGCCAGATTCGGCGCCGTTAAACTGATCCTCAGCCAAATGACGGTGAACAACGACGAGCAAATCCTTGCCAATTCCCGCTTCTACTTGGAACAAAAGGACGGCGACTATGAGCGGCCGGAGCAGGATCTGAAGCAGTTCAAGCATCTGACCGCGCTTCAGGCTTGTCTGGAAGAAGAGGAGGATGAGCAGCATTTCTCCGAAACTCTGAAACTGCTGCTGAGCGATGATGAGGGGCCAAGAGATGCGCTTTTGACCAATCTGGAGACGTATCACGCGCTGACCAATATGCTGCTCACCTATATCAACAGCCGGAAGCTTTCGAAGGAGCTTTTTGCCGATCGGGACAACTTCGAACTGTTTTACCGTTTCTGCGACAAGGCGACTCTGGAAAAAAACATCACCAAGCTGGTCAAGCAAATTTTTGAGCTTCGGCAAAAGAAACAGGCTACGCACAGCCAAAATTTCGCGGCCAAAATCAAACGCTACGTTGCGGGGAATCTGGCCGACGATCTTTCCCTCTCCGCGCTTGCCGAGCGTTTCTATATCAATCCCGTATACATGTCGCGCTTATTCAAGCAGACGACGGGCGACAACCTGACCGACTACATTACCCGAAAACGGATCGAGTATTCGGAAATACTTTTGAAGGACACGGAATTCAAAATCCACCGTATCGCCAAAGAGGCCGGCTACGACTCGGCCGCTTACTTCACCCGGGTTTTTAAAAAGCAAAAGGGGCTTACCCCTGTGGAATATCGGGATCGTTACGGCCCGGCCGGCCCGGAATGAGCGACTTAAGGAACACTGGTTGAGAGAAGACAAGAGAAGTAGATATCTTATTATGTTCAACGCATCATCCGCAGGACTACACTTATTACATGGATGCAGCCATTAGACTGAAATTGAGGATGGTGTTTCGCTTGAGAAAAATGAAGCTTCTGTCGCTCCTGCTTACGATCGCGGCGGTATCTTTCTCCGCCCTTTCCGGGTGCTCGAACAACAACGATGCCGCGGCTCCTTCGCCTGCGGACTCGGACGGTCAAAACGGCAATAAAATGATAACGGTTACAGCGGTTCGCCCGGTTCCCGACGACTTGAAATTCAGCGGTTCCGATACGCTGGACAACAACGTGTGGACCCGGTTATACGACTCCGAGCTTGGTATCAAGTTGAATTACGAGTGGATGGTTCCGGTCGCCCAATACGAGCAAAAGCTGAACATTTCCATTGCGTCCAATGACCTGCCGGACATTTTTCAGGTAAGCGCATCGCAGCTGAAACAGCTGGTGGAAGACGATCAATTGGCGGATCTCACTTCGATTTACGACCAGCAGGCCAGCGATTATACCAAGGACGTCTTGAGTCAGGATGGCGGCAACGCGCTCGCTTCGGCGACCTTCGACGGCAAACTGCTGGCCCTGCCGAAGATGGCTTCGGGGCTAGGGCAAGCCAACGTGCTGTGGATTCGGACCGATTGGCTGAAAAAGCTGAATCTGCAGCCGCCCAAAACGATTGAAGACGTGAACAAAATCGCCGAAGCTTTTACCCGAAACGATCCGGACGGGAACAAAGCGAATGATACCTTCGGTTTGGGGCTCAACAAGGATTTATGGGGCATGTTCGCTTCTTTGGAAGGTTATTTCAACGGATACGGCGCCCATCCGAACATTTGGGTCAAGAACTCCGCCGGAGAACTGGAGTCGGGCAACATCCAGCCGGAGGTCAAGACGGCGCTTCAAAGCTTGCAGACGCTGTTTAAGAACGGATTTATCGATCCGGAGTTCGGCGTCAAGGATTCCTTTAAAGTCAGCTCGGATGTAGGCGCCGGCAAAATCGGCATGTTCTACGGGCAGTTCTGGAATATGGGCTGGCTGTCCGACGCCAAGGTCGCCAACCCTGATATGGAATGGCAGCCGTACGCGCTTGTAGGCACGCAGGAGGGCGGAGCTTTTGTCCAGGTGCCTTTCCCGATCAATACCTATTACGTGGTCAGCAAGAACGCGAAGCATCCCGAAGCTATCATTCAAATGCTCAATCTGCAGCTTGAAAAATGCTTCGGTAAGACGGCGGAGCCGGAGGTTTACAACGTCGATACGGCAGGAAATCCGATCTTCGAATATCCGCTCGTCTATTCTGAGCCGCCGATGAAAAATCCCGATGCCCAGGTCAAAGTGACCGCCGCTTTGGAGAAGGACGACACCGGCGCCCTTAACGCGGAGGAACTGAGCTATTACAACACCATCAAGGCCTACAGAGGCGGCGACATGGCCGGATGGGGAACGGAAATGATGTATGGTCCCGGCGGTTCGCTGAAGGTCATCAACGATTACGCTTCCGGCAGCAAGGTGCTGAACGACGAATATTTCGGGCCGCCGACGGATGAAATGACGCAAAAAGGCGCCGTTTTGTCCCAGACCCAGCTGCAGACCTTCACCGAAATCATCATGGGCGGAGATATCGGCAAGTTCGACAAATACGTATCCGACTGGAAAACGCTAGGCGGAGATCAAGTCACGAAAGAAGTCAACGACTGGTACGCCCAAAGGAAATAAGGCGCCGAAGATTCTGAAACAAGCGGCTTCGGGTTTGCCTGCCTGACGGGAACCGCCCAAAGGGCAGGCAACCCATTCACCCCAATGAATCCTTTGCCGCAGAGAAAGGAGCTGTTGAACATGGCGCGCTTCAAAAGAGATATCCCCCTGCATCTCATGATGCTGCCGGGCGTTATCCTCGTACTGGTCTATTCTTACGGCCCCATGCTCGGGCTGGTCATGGCTTTTCAAAAGTTCTCGCCGAGCAAAGGCTTTTTCCGTTCCGAGTGGATCGGATGGGACAATTTCAAATATATTCTGAGCATCCCGACCTTTCCGGAGGTCATCCGCAATACGCTTGTCATCTCGATCGTGAAAATCGTGCTCGGCATCATTGTTCCGGTGATCGTGACGCTGATGCTGAACGAACTGAGGCTGCGCAAGCTGAAAAGAAGCATGCAGACAATCATCTATTTCCCGCACTTTCTCTCATGGATCATTCTTGCGGGCATTTTCATCGACATCCTGTCCCCGTCCGAGGGGATCGTCAACAAAATCATCACGGCCTTCGGCTTTAAGCCCATTTATTTCCTAGGCGACCAGACTTGGTTTCCGATCAGTATGATTCTGACCGATACCTGGAAGGAATTCGGTTACGGTACGATCATTTATCTCGCGGCCCTTTCCGGCATCAACCCGACGCTTTACGAAGCGGCCCAAATCGACGGGGCGGGGCGGTGGAAACAGATGTGGAATATCACGCTCCCGGGGCTTATGCCGATGATCCTGCTGATGTCCGTGCTGGCTTTGGGGAATATCCTTAACGCGGGAACCAACGGGTTCGAGCAAATTTTCAATATGTACAGCTCGCAGGTATACAAGACGGGCGATATTCTGGATACGCTGGTCTACCGGATTGGCATGGAGAACGCCCAGTTCAGCGTCGCAACGGCGATGGGGTTGTTCAAAGCGGTGATCACATTCCTCTTCATGACTACGGGATATTACGTTGCGAACAAGAGACTGGACTATAAAATTCTGTAGAGAAGGGATAACGTGGGTAGAAAAATATTCAATGCGGCCAATATCGTCATCTTGTCGCTGCTGGCCCTTTCCTGCCTGGTTCCGTTCATCAACGTGCTGGCCGTATCCCTAAGCTCCAGCGCGGCGGTTTCTACAGGCAAAGTGTTTCTGATCCCGATCGATTTCACGCTGAAATCATATAAATTCGTGATCGAGAAGCCGGAGTTTTTTCAGGCCTTTTCGATCTCCGTACTGAAAGTGCTCGTTGGGGTTCCCGTCAATATGCTTCTGACGATCATGCTGTCCTATCCGCTGTCCAAAACGGCGAGAGAGTTCAAGGCACGCGACGTGTACATGTGGTTTTTCGTGGTCACCATGGTATTCAGCGGCGGGCTGGTGCCCTGGTATATGATCATCAAATCGACCCATCTGATCAACAGCTTCTGGGCGCTGATCATCCCATCGGCGGTTCAGGTGTTCAACTTGGTCATTTTGACCAATTTCTTCAAAGCGCTCCCGAAGGGAATCGAAGAGGCGGCCTATATGGATGGGGCTACCCATTGGACCATCCTGTGGAAGGTGTTCGTGCCGCTCTCCAAGCCCGCTTTGGCGACGCTGGTGCTGTTTTGCGTGGTTACGCACTGGAATTCCTGGTTCGAGGGCCTCATTCTGATGAATACTCCGAACAAATATCCGCTGCAAAGTTACTTGCAAACCGTGATCGTCAACCGCGACGTGAAGCTGATGACCTTGCAAGACTTGCAGATGCTGAGCATGGTTTCCGAGCGGACTTCGCGGGCGGCGCAAGTGTTCGTGGCGACATTGCCGGTCCTGTGCGTGTACCCGTTTTTGCAGAAATATTTTACCACGGGGATCGTCCTCGGCAGCGTCAAGGAATAGACAACAGAAATTTCAATTGGAATGGAGCAAACATCTATGTGGAAAATCGCCTCGCCTAATCAAGCACTTCATCTATCCGTTTATCAGGACAGCGACAAAGGACTCCGCTACACCTTAAAAGCAGGCGCTTTTACGATTCTGGAGCCGTCCAGGCTGGGAATGGCCACCAGCCGCGGCGATCTGTTGACCGGTTACGAGTTTGTCGACAGCGCAGAAGACAGCTTCTCGGAAAGCTATTCTCTTCCCGTCAGTAAAAAGGCCATATACCATAACGAGTATCGCGAGCTTACGCTGCATTTCAAGGTCCGGCAGCTGGCGGTGTCCCTTTGCTTCCGTTTGTTTGACGACGCGCTCGCTTTTCGTTACGCGTTTCCCGGCGAAAGCGGCGAGCCGCTGCAGGTTTATCGGGAATATACCGATTTCGCCTTTCCGGACAGCTTTGGCGACATGTGGCTGCAGGATTGGGTAAATACGTACGAAGGTCTCTATAACCGGTGCGACTGGCAAACGGCGGGGAACCGGGATTACGGGATGCCGGCGCTGCTGCGCGGCGAGGAAGGCGGCCATTGGGTCATGCTGACTGAAGCGGGCATTCTGAACACGGAAGGAGCTTACTGCTCCAGCCATCTGCAAAGCGAGGCCGGGCGGCGGATGAAGATTGCCTTTGCTCCTGAGCAAATGGGACCGGTTCAAGCGGGGCTTCCTCTGGAGACGCCATGGCGGATCGCCATCGTTTGCGAAACGCTGGACGCTCTGGTGAACAGCACAGTCAATTACAACCTTAATCCGGCTTGCTCTTGGGAGGATATTTCCTGGATCAAACCGGCCCGCAGCGTGTGGTCTTGGTGGTCCTTTGAAAACGGGGCCCAATTGTACAGCGAGCAAAAGAAATACGTGGATTTCGCCGCGGCCATGGGTTTTGAAGCCATTACCGTGGATGCCGGTTGGGACGACAGTTGGGTGAAGGATCTGTGCGATTACGCCCGCGATAAAAACGTGGACGTATGGCTGTGGTCGGATATGCAGGCCATCGATACACCGGAAAAGGCGAACGAGAAAATTCCCCGTTGGGCCGCGTGGGGCGTGGTGGGTCTCAAGGTAGACTTCTTCATGAACGATTCCCAGCATACGATGGGTCAGTATAACATGATCGCGGATATTATGACCAAGCATAAGCTGATGATCAATTTTCACGGCAGCACGAAACCGTCCGGCGAAGGAAGGACTTATCCGAATCTCATGACGGCGGAAGGCATCATGGGGCTCGAGCATTACAAGTGGAGCGGACTGCCGCATGCCGTGCATAACTGCACCGTTCCGTTCACCCGAAACGTGGTCGGCCCGATGGATTACACGGTGACCGGCTTCTCCAATCCGAACCGGAACACGACCCAGGCGCACCAATTGGCGCTTTCGGTCGTATTCGACTCCGGCGTGCAGCATTTCGCCGACTCGATTTACAGCTTCGAGCCGTGGACCGGGTTGGAGTTCATGCGCCGTCTGCCCGTCAAGTTCGAAGAGGTCAAGCTGCTTTCCGGCTTCCCGGGCGATCATGCGGTGATGATGCGGCGCAGCAGCCGGGAGTGGTTCGTCGGCGGCATCGTCACATCCGCCCGCGGCCTGACGGTATCGCTGGATTTCCTTCCGAAAGGCCGATATACCGTTGAAATTTACAAAGACGGGCGCAACGGCGATATTCTGAAGAAAGAGACGCGCGTCTGCTCGGCCGGGGACAGCCTGCTCGTAGAATCGCTGGAAAACGGCGGCTTCGCCATCTATATCAGCGATGGCGCGGTTCCTCTCAAAACGGGAACCTGCGGCGGATATATGGATGCCGATTTTCGGGTGTACGGAGCGGGCGAGGCCGAGCTGAAAGGCGGCGCGAACCGGGTGGCACGCGAGAACGCGCTGGACGGCAGGGCCGCAAGCTTGGGAAGCGATGGCGAAGTCAGCTTCTCCAAGGTTACGGCAGAGCGGGAAGGCCGTTATACCTTACGGCTGTTCTATCTCTCGGCGCTGCCGAGCGGCCTGAACGTCAGCGTCAATCAAGGCCGGGCGCAGCGGCTGTCGCTTGAATCCTCCGGCGGGGACGAGGTGCTGCGGACGACGGATATCGCGGTCAGCCTGAAGCGGGGCGAGAATACGATTACGCTGCGCAAGGCCGGCAAGGATGAATCCGCTCCTCTGATCGATCGCATCAAGGTCATTGGCAGCGCGCCGGCCGAAGATGTCTTTTACGCGGCGGAAGACGGGGTGCTGTCCGGCGGAGCGGCTTTATGCCACGCCGATTCGGCGGGCGTCAAGAAGGTTGTCGGCATCGGTCGAGGCGGCGCGATTACGTTCGAGCAAATCACTGCGGAAGCGGACGGCGAATATATCCTGACCCTCGATTATTACTCGGGCGAAAACCGGCCGCTGCTTATTGCGGTGAACGGGGCTGCGCCGCTTCGCTCCGTGCTGTTCAACAGCGGGGGCTGGGGACCGTCCCGCTGGGATATTGTCGGAACCAAAGAGGTCAAAATCACGCTGAAGCAAGGGGGAAACACGATTAAGCTGTACAATGACGAGGAGGCCGCTCCGGAAATCGGGCGCATCGGCATCCGTCCGGAATCGGCCAATCACTAAAATTTATTGCGTTATACGGCTTCCGTACCGGCCCGGTACGGAGGCCGTTTTGCTGTTGGAGGACCATTTTCAAGCCTTCCGTTTTGAAGAGCATGCTTTTTCTTTCCGGAGTCCGTTGAAAAATCTGGAATATGCGACTACACTAGCGGTAGCCTCCAATTCTTTCTAACATATGTGGTTTAACAATCATAGAATATTCATATATATTAATTCTCTTATTAATCCGTACTCGGAAGAGGTGGGGCAAGCGATGGGAATTTACATGGTACTCGCAGTACTCGCAATCGGATGTCTTTCAGGTTTTGTGCTGTTTCGCAGACGGTTTCTTCCCGGCCATGGCGGAGAAGCGGACGCTTACGGCGAAAGGCTGTCGGTGATTATTCCGGCAAGAAACGAAGAGAAGAATTTGCCGTATATTCTTGATTCCTTGTTGGCCCAAAGCATACAGCCCTACGAGATTATCGTCGTAGATGATTTCTCGGAGGATCGGACCCGGGAGATTGCCGCCGGTTATGGCGTAAAAGTGATTCAAAACGAGGCGCTGCCTCCGGGATGGACGGGGAAAACCTGGGCGGTATGGAACGGATTCCTGCATTCGACGGGCGATTTGATCGCTTTTCTCGATGCCGACATCCGGCTGGCGCCGCGGGCGCTGGAATCGCTGCTCAAAGCCCGGGCCAAGTCGGGCGGAGTCATTTCGGTCGTGCCGTTCCACTATACGGAGAAATTTTACGAACGGCTCGCGCTGATCGCCAACGTGCTGGGCGTGTTTGCGTTTACGTCTCCTTTTGAACGGAGCAATTCGCAAAAGGGTCTTTACGGCTCCTGCATTTTGACGACCCGGCGGGACTACGAAGCGATAAACGGCCATGACAGCATCCGCTCCGAGCTGCTCGACGACCTTAATCTCGGCGCCAAATACCGGGAAGCGGGGATTGATGTAACCAATTTTATCGGCTGCGGTTTGGTGTCCTTCCGGATGTACCCGAACGGAATCAAAAGCGAGCTGCAGGGGTTCGGCAAAGGCGCCGTATTAAGCACGTCGAAATTGAGCCTTCCAACCGTTATTTTGGTCGCCGTTTGGCTGATCGGGCTCATCGTATCGGAGAGCGCCCTGTTCCTTTGGTACACGCCATGGGCGTATCCGTTGTTGTTTGGATTCATTTTGTATACGCTTCAAATGTATTACTTTGTCAGATATGTCGGTGATTTCGGCAGGATCATGCCCTTATTCCACATTTTATCCACGTTGTTCTTTCTGTTTATCTACCTTTATTCGGCTTACCAGGTCGCATTCCTCGGGCATGTGTCATGGAAAGGAAGAGACATCCAGGTAGGGGGCAGAGGCGGAAAATGATCATCGTGTTTTCTATCATAGGTTTTTTGTGCGGGTCGTTGATGTTTTCGTATTGGCTTGGACGGATGGCCAAAAAGGATTTGAAGGAGATCGGCGACGGCAATCCGGGAGCGTTTAATTTGTGGCGGGCGGCCGGATTCAAATGGGGACTGACCGGAATCCTGCTCGATTTTTTGAAAGGGTATCTGCCGCTTGCCCTGATCCTTTGGAGCGGCTGGATTCAGGGATACGGCATCGTTCCAATTGCGATCGCTCCGATATTGGGGCATGTGTTTTCGCCGTTTTTGAGATTTAAAGGCGGCAAGGCGATTGCCGTAACGTTTGGCGTGTGGAGCGCTTTAACGGCGTTTGAAGTTTCTCTGGCTTATGCGATTATTTTGGCGATGCTGCTCGCGGCTTTTATGCTGATCAAAAAATACAGGGAAGTCCCGAAGGAAGCGGATGGATTCCAGGTCGTGTTCGGCATGCTGCTGCTTTCGGCCGTTTTGTATCTGGGTCACTACCCGCTGCCGACCTTCGGCTGCTGGCTGGCGAATTTCCTGATCCTGACCTATACGAACAGACATGAGCTATACGTGCTGATTACGGGAAGAGCGGATGAAGTCAGCAAACCGGATGATCATGTGACGTTATAAATGCTTATGGGAAATGTATAAAAATGCATAAAGTTAGAAATGGATAATGGTAGATTTCGATTTGAAAGGAGCAAAGCCGATTGGACGCGACTTTTGGAGCAGATGAGGTTGTTCGCCGGATCAAGCAATTGCAGGTAGATGGCGGATCGATGAGCAAGAAGCAAATTAAGCAATCCGATCCGGAGTTGATGCGAAACGCTTTGTTTTATTTTCCCAGCTGGGAACATGCCGTGAAATCGGCAGACACTTTTTAATCAGCAATCGCCAAAAAATCCAATAAACGATCATATGGCCGTTTCCGCTCGCTTATTGCGCAGCCGGGAGCGGCCGTTTTTTGTTCCGACAAACCTGTTTATTTTATTGGAGCGGGCCGCTAAGATGGGGGTATAGTCCAAGAAGAAAAGGATGCCGAACCGATGAAGAAATATATTCCTTTTACTTACAAAATGCTTATTCCTTATCTGCTCCTAGTTTTGCTAACCGACGTGACGATCGGCTACATTTCCTATACGATGCTGGTCCAGTCCCGTACGGAGATGGCGGAGACGAACATAAGAACGGGGATGGAGCAGGCTCGAAACAACATAAGGTACCAGATGGACGAAATTCAGCGGATGTCGGATACGCTGTTCGGCAGCTTGACGTTTCAGCGAGCCTTGCAGACGAGAGGAGAGCCCTATGACATCTACCTGACGATGCTGGACGAAATCGTACCGCAGATCACGGCGCCGCTGAAGCTTTTCGGAAACGACATCCGGCTGATGCTGTATACGCTGAACAGCGATTTGAATATCGTGTCCGGAGATAATCTGGAGGAACCGATCAAAGACAGCGATTATTACATACTTCCTTTTGAGGAAATCAAGAACAGCGCGTGGTACCGCGAGTTCAAGGATTCCGAACGCGATAACATCTGGCTGCAGATCGACACGGATCGACGGCTTAGGAACATTTCCCATATTCGCAGGCTGGTGTCGTACAGCGGGAACATGACGGTGATCGGCTACGTCCGGATTACGGCATCGCTCGACGACCTGTTCGGCGACTTTTCCACGTTTCCGGTGGAAGAAGGCATCACGCTCCGGCTGCTCGATACCTCCGCTTCCGGCGAAGGCTTGCTGTACCAAAGGGGAGAGACGGCCGGGACGGGGAAAGATCAATCGGTTCTTAGCCTGCACGAACCGATTCCAGGGACGGACTTCATGATCGAAACGCTGGTGCCAAGGGATTATTTGACGAAAGACGCGGGAACCTTGCGAAGGGTCATATCTACCGTTTGCGCCATCAGCTTTCTTGTCATGGCGTTAATCGGCCTGCTCGTAGCCAGGCTTTCCGGGCGGAAAATGTCCCGGATCGTCATGCTGGTGAGGGCGTTTCAGGACGGGAACTTCCAGAAACGAATCCGTTTCTCGGGCAATGATGAATTCGTGCATATCGCCGACGCTTTTAATGTTATGGCAGCCAATATCCAAGGTCTCATCAACCGGGTTTACGTCCAGGGAATCCAGAAGAAACAGGCGGAGCTGGAAGCGCTGCAGGCCCAGATCAATCCCCATTTTCTGTACAACACGCTATCCACGATAGGCAGTTTGGCCAATTTGGGCGAAACGGGGAAAGTCACGGAGATGGTTCAGGGATTGTCCCGTTTTTACCGGCTTACCTTGAATCAGGGAAACGTATTTACCGCGCTCGAAAATGAGCTGATGCAGGTGCAGACGTATTTGGAAATCCAAAGGGTGAAATACGCGGGCGCATTTACCGTCCATATCGATGTGGACCCGGATATCTTAAACGTCCGGGTCATGAAATTGATTTTGCAGCCGTTCGTGGAGAACAGCTTCAAGCACGCCTGGTTTGGGGAAACGATCGCGATCCGGATTAGCGGAAGAAGAGTGGGAGAACACATAGAGCTAAAGGTAATCGACAACGGGATCGGGATGAGGCCGGAAACGGTGAAGCGGCTCCTGATCGGGCCAAGCCAGACGGGCGGTTACGGCGTGAAGAACGTGGATGACAGGATCAAGCTCAGATACGGCGGGAAATACGGCGTGAACATCGCCAGCATTTATGGCGGAGGGACAACGGTGCAAGTGCTGCTGCCGGGCAGCGGCGAGACTTTAAGCGAAAGCGAGTAATGAGTAGGTCATACTTCGGGTCAGCTTATCAAACCGAAAATCGGTGAATTTGTATGTATTTTCATTGAACAGCGCGATGTTCAATAGCAAGGGGCGGCGAGTATGCTCAAGATAAGGAGCAAAAACTTCCTGGAGGTTGACGAACATGAGTATCAATGTGTTGCTGGTGGATGACGAAGCGGTGGATCTCGAATGGCTCCGCCGCCGGGTGAGCGGCAGCGGAATCGGCTTGCAGGTGGCGGCTACGGCCAATAACGGGTTTACGGCGCTGAAATTCATGGAGCAGGGCCGAATCGACCTGATTTTGTCCGATATCCGCATGCCGATCATGTCGGGCATTGAATTTGCGCGGCGCGCCAAAGAGCTGAACCCTCAGGTGAAAATCATATTTATCAGTGGCCACGAAGATTTCGGTTACGCCAAAGAGGCGATTCAGGTCAATGCCTCCGGATATCTGCTCAAACCTGTGGAAGACCGGGAACTGATTAAAATGCTGGGAGACATGAGCGCAGCCATCGAGCGGGAACGCGACCAGGATCGTTCGTTTTCGGAAGCGCTTACCCTGGTAAATGAGGAACTGCTTCTGCGCTGGCTGAACGAATATTCTCCGCAGCTTATCGAACCTCATATTCGCGGATTTCTTACCCCGCTGCTGCTTGCGGGAACGGCGGCGGCTCTGGTGGAGATCGACGATCTTGAATGGAAAACCTGCGAACTGCCGGAAACGGAGCGGCGGGAGCAGATTGACCAAATCATGAGCTTTATCCGGCAATTTGTGAAAGGGAGAAAACTAGGAACGTTGCTGTTCAGTCAACAGAATCGATTCGTTATATTGACGGCCGTCCCGGAGGGGGCGTTTCTGGACTGGCTCGAAGAACTGGTCTCCACCGTTCGCCGCGACTCCCCGTTCACCCTGACGGTTGGAGCCGGCAAATACGCCCATGACGCGGATCAATTGCGGGAGTCTTACCGGCAAGCCCAGGCAGCGCTCAGCGCCAAATGGCTGCTGGGCAAAGACCGGGTTATCCGCGAGGCGGGGATGGCTTCTCCGGCGGGAAGATTTGCGGCAAGACGCAGCGATGAAGTTGTGGAACGAATGCAGCAGGCGATCCTGAACTATGACCTGGTTGCGATCGATGACGCTTTGCTGGAGTTGTTTTATAAAGAGACGCCGCTCTCCCAAAAGAACGAGATTTACGATCTCATCATCCGGATTACGGCCAAGCTCCACGCCGATCTGCGGGAAATGGGCGAGAATTTGTACGAGCTGCTGAAGTGGGATTCGCATCAGCCCGAGCTGTTATTCCGGTTCGAAACGGTCCACGATATCGCGTCATGGCTGCGGAAAAGATTTTTCGAATTATCGGAGCTGCTGTATGTGAAGAAACAGCGGCAAAAACGCAAGCTCATTGAGGAAATCATGGCTTACGTGGAAAGCATGCTCGACCGGAAAGTCACGCTCAAGGAGGTTGCCGCCCGCTTTGACTTTACGCCGAACTATTTGGGCTATCTTTTCAAAGAAGAAACGGGGCTTCATTTCAGCGAATACCTGAATGATGTGAAGACGAAACGCGTATGCGAACTGCTGTCCGACCCGACGCTCAAAATCTATGAAATCGCCGAAATCATGGGCTACAAGAACATCATTTATTTTAACCGGCAGTTTAAGCAATCCACCGGCATGACGCCGGGCGAATATCGCAAGAGCCATAAAATTTGATCTTAGTCCCGATCGTGGAATTAGTATTAGTTTTAGTTGTTTTCCTGAATCCCCTCGGCGCAAGGCCCCATTTATAATACGAATATAGAGACAACCAGAGGGGAGTTTGATTCAGATGGCGAGATCCGGCTTTTGGAAAGACGTTAAAAAGTACAAAATCCTGCTGCTTATGCTCACACCGGCGGTATTGTTTTTTCTCCTCTTCGCCTACATTCCCATGGCGGGCATCGTATTGGCTTTCAAGCAGTTCAACTATAACGGCGGTATTTTCGGCAGCCCTTGGAACGGTCTCGATAACTTCCGGTTCTTTTTCGATTCCGGGGATGCCTGGCGAGTGACCCGAAACACGGCGCTTTATAATATCGCCTTCATCATCGTCAACAATGCGGTACAGATTTTCGCCGCGATTTTGCTGTTCGAGGTCGCCGGCAAATGGTTCCGCAAAGTGACGCAAACCCTTCTTTTTCTTCCCTATTTTATTTCCTGGGTCGTCGTTGGCGCCATTGCCTACAACCTATTCAACTACGATGTAGGCACGCTGAATGTGCTGCTGAACGGGCTTGGATTCGAGTCCGTCGATATTTACAACACAGCCGCCTACTGGCCGCTCATCCTTGTCGTCGTGTCGGCATGGAAAGCGCTGGGGTATGGGACCGTCATGTATCTCGCCGCCATCACCAACATTGATACCGAAATGTACGAAGCGGCCGAGATCGACGGCGCCAATGTGTTTCAACGGATTCGAAAAATTACGATCCCCAATCTCTACCCGACGGTGATCATTTTATTTTTGCTGGCGATCGGCAACATTTTCCGGGGAGACTTCGGCATGTTCTACAACATGGTCGGAAATAACGGCTTGCTGTTCGCTTCGACCGACGTCATCGACACGTTTGTCTTTCGGATGCTGACGACTTCCAACGAGATCGGCATGTCCGCCGCCGCCGGATTTTATCAGTCGATCCTCGGCTTTGCCACGATTTTGCTGGCGAATTACGCCGTTCGCAGGTACGACAAGGATCGGGCGTTGTTTTAGATATGTAACTAAAAGGAACGAAAGTCAGGCAAGGAACATTTCGCACGGCTGCCTGCCAAACGTTCATTAGGCATCGAATGGAGGTTTCATGATGAATCCGATTGTCTCGAAATACGCAAATCCGGGTCCGGCGCTTAAGGCGCGAAGGAACAAAGGGAGAACGGGCGACCGCCTGGTGCTCATGATTATCGGTTACTTATCGCTTACGCTGTTAGCCGTCTTTTGCATATTCCCGTTTATTCTGGTCATCTCTTCGTCGCTGACGGAGGAAAGCAAAATCATCGAGGACGGCTTTCAAATTTTCCCGACGGCATTTTCTGTAGAAGCCTACAGCATCCTGTTTAAATACCCGGCCGAAATGCTTAAGGCGTATGGGGTCACCTTGACGGTCACGGCCGTCGGCACGCTGGCGGGGCTCTTTATGACCTCCATGACCGCTTATGTGCTTTCGCGAAAAGATTTCAAATGGCGCGGACCGTTTTCCTTTTTCTTCTTTTTCACCACGTTGTTCAGCGGCGGCCTGGTTCCGTGGTATTTGCTGATCGTCAACCATCTTCAATTGAAGGATAAGCTGATTGTTCTGATTTTGCCGATGCTGATGAACGTGTTCTATATCATCGTCATGAAAACCTTCATGAGCAGTATCCCGGAAGCGATTACGGAATCGGCCAAAATGGACGGGGCGGGCGACTTTCAGATTTTCATCCGTTTTATCCTTCCGCTCTCCAAGCCGGCCTTAGCGACGATTGGGCTGTTCATCGCTTTGGGCTATTGGAATGACTGGTATAACGCGTTATTGTTCATCACCGATTCCGATTTAATGCCGCTCCAGTATTACCTGTACCGGATGCTGGGGAATATGGACGGGATGCGCAGGGCCATTGCCGAATCGGGGGCGGTCATCGCCGTCAACCTGCCGACCGAAAGCCTGAAAATGGCCATGACCATCGTGGCTACGGGACCGATTATGATCGCGTATCCGTTCATTCAGCGTTATTTTGTTCAGGGACTGACGATCGGCGCAGTGAAAGGATGACCACAGGGCAACCTGGTTATCGATATGTTCTCATTATTATCATGAAATCAAGGGGGAACTTCTGTCATGAAGCAGTTGAAAAGAAAGGCCGCATTATTACTGGCCATGGTTTTCGCATTGGCAACCCTGTTGAGCGCCTGCGGGGGCAATAACAACGCCGGCAGCGGGGGCGACTCGAACGCGGGAACGGGAAAGGCGAACAATGGGGCAACCGCAACGCAAAACGATGCGAACGCGACAACAAATGCGGATACTTCGCAAGAGGTGAAGCTTAAAATGCTGATGATCGGCGGGAAACCGGCGGATTACGACGAGGTTTTCGGCAAGCTGAACGAGCTGCTGAAGGCCAAAATCAACGCCACCGTGGAAGCCGAATTCCTGGATTGGGCGGATTGGACCCAAAAGTATCCGCTGAAGTTTGCCGCCAACGAAGATTTTGATATCGCTTACACGGCGAACTGGGCGTTTTATAACGATCAGTCTCTGAAGGGCGGTTTTCTGGAGTTGACGGACGAAATGCTGTCCAAATACGCGCCGAAAACCTGGGAGGCGATGCCGAAGGTCGCCTGGGAGCAAGCCAAGGTTGGCGGCAAGCTGTACATGATTCCGAACAACAATGAGGAAGTCACGGATAAGGTCGTGCTGATCCGGGAGGACCTGCGGAAGAAATACAATCTTCAGCCCGTGAACAGCCCGGAGACCTTTGCGGCCTACGTGAAGACGATCGGCGCCAATGAGAAGGGCATCAGCGCGTATGGAGCTAAACCGGCGGACGGCTGGAAATGGCATGAACTGGATCAAATTTTGCTGGAGCAGCAAAACGAATGGAACCTGGTGGATTATAATTTCCCGCTCGCTTATAAGCTGTCGGACGATTCCGGCAAAGTGTTCAACGTGTACGATACGCCCGAGTTCAAACAATTGATCGCCTATTATAAAGATTTGGCCGACAACAAGGCATGGTCCAGAAATATTGTCAGCAATAAAAACGACGTCTGGCAGGACATGAAGGCGGGAAAAACGGGCTCCTACGCGCAAAACCTCGGAACCGTCGCCTTCAATATGGCGGAAATGCGCCGCGACAAACCGGAGTACGAAGCGGCCATTGCCGATCTGACGCCGGACAAAATGAAAATCGGTTCGATCTCGACGCAAAACGGTATGGCGATCCACGCCACCTCCAAAAATGTGGAGCGCTCTCTCATGCTGATCGATCTGCTGCAAAACGATAAAGAGATTCACGATCTCACGATGTACGGAGTCGCCGGAGAACATTACAATCCGGTAGGCGACGATAAATACACGCCGGGTCCCAAAGCGGCCAACTTCACGAACTTCTCCAACTGGGGCTGGAACTCGCCGCTGAACCGGACGGACGCCTCCTATCCGGAAGAAGCCAATGCGATTCTGGATGATTGGCTGACGAAGGTTCATCATTTCCCGCTGGAAACCTTCGTTTTCGACGATTCCAAGGTGAAGAACGAGGTGGCGAACGTTGGCAACGTGATGCTTCGCTATGCGATTCCGCTGGAATACGGACTCATTAAGGATTTGGATAAAGGCCAGGCGGATCTGATCAAGCAGTTGGATGCCGCAGGCTTGGGTACGATTCAGACGGAATTGCAGAGCCAAATCGACGCATTCCTTGCCGCTCAATAAGCCCGGCACTCCGGAGGGGACGCCCGTCCCCTCCGTTTTATTATGGCTTCAGCCGGTTGAACGTGCGAAGCGTGGGAATAGAAAACCGCCGACAACAAACCATTGGAATGCAGTTCATATGCGGGCGGTGAAATCGAGGCTTATAGCAAAAAACCACCCGATGCAGACGCAATAAGAGAGTGTTCAAGCTGCTGTGTGTAACGAAAGGAAAAGTGGGTTTAATAGCCGGTACCTCGTCAACTCAAAATAGGCTCTTAATGCCACTTTTCAACGATGGAACGACACGAGCCAACTAGGGAGCGACATTAGCTGGAAATTCCCCTGTTAATTGGCCCCTTTTTGAGCCTGGTCGAACAATAACTGGAAATCCTCCAGCTAAATCATCGATTTAGGCGATAAACTACCTCGTTTGCCGAAATTAGTTAAGATGAACGAAAGGCAGCCCCTGTTCGCACACCGTAGGTTAAAATGGAAGTGATAGACCACC
>NZ_JBKFGG010000051.1:0-965 GCF_056171975.1 Paenibacillus terrisolis
AGAGTATTCCTAATACTTTTCGGGCTTGGCGGGAAACCCAGTAGGGACTAATACGCAAAAACGTTTCGTATCCAGTTTTCAAGGATTGATACCTTGAATTTATGGCTTGGAGAGATACCCAAGTGGCTATAAGGGGACCCTCTGCTAAGGGGTTAGACTGCGTAAGCGGTGCGAGGGTTCGAATCCCTCTCTCTCCGCCATTTGTACAAGCTTATATTATGGCGGTGTAGCTCAGCTGGCTAGAGCATTCGGTTCATACCCGGAGGGTCGGGGGTTCGAGTCCCTTCGCCGCTACCAATTTTACTTAAACATATGGAGGCTTAGCTCAGCTGGGAGAGCATCTGCCTTACAAGCAGAGGGTCGGGGGTTCGAACCCCTCAGCCTCCACCATCAATCGTATATGCAATTTTCACACCGCGCCGGTGTAGCTCAACTGGTAGAGCAACTGACTTGTAATCAGTAGGTTGGGGGTTCAAGTCCTCTCGCCGGCACCATTTTTACTGCGGAGCCGTGGTGTAGAGGCCTAACATGCCTGCCTGTCACGCAGGAGACCGCGGGTTCGAATCCCGTCGGCTCCGCCATTTCTAACTGTATATTTCCACAACGAAGTGGGAAAGTTAACAACTTAACCGCTTTATTTTTTTGACTAATTTCATATGGCTCGGTAGCTCAGTCGGTAGAGCAGAGGACTGAAAATCCTCGTGTCGGCGGTTCGATTCCGTCCCGAGCCACTTTATGCTCGTTCAGCCCTGATCTGAATGCGGCATGAATCCGGAGGCTTAGCGAAGTGGCCAAACGCAGCAGACTGTAAATCTGTTCTCTGACGAGTTCGGTGGTTCGAATCCATCAGCCTCCACCAGTTTTTGAGCCATTAGCTCAGTTGGTAGAGCACCTGACTTTTAATCAGGGTGTCGAAGGTTCGAGTCCTTCATGGCTCATCATAAGAAGCTGTCAACCTTAGGGTT
>NZ_JBKFGG010000052.1:0-46037 GCF_056171975.1 Paenibacillus terrisolis
TGAGCCATTAGCTCAGTTGGTAGAGCACCTGACTTTTAATCAGGGTGTCGAAGGTTCGAGTCCTTCATGGCTCATCATAAGAAGCTGTCAACCTTAGGGTTGGCGGCTTTTTTGTTTTGCGTCCCTTTGCACGGGAACAGACATTTTCGTTTCGGCTCTTGGGTATGCTAAAATAGGGTATCCGATTTATAAAAATGATAGATAGGAATGGCATCATACGATGGATATCAGAACGCTGAAACAGCAAATCGAGACGATCGTCAAAATCCCGTTATCCGAGTCGGAAATGGATGTTTCGACATGGCGAAACTTAATCAAAGAAAGCGGCGCGGCGCAGCAAGGACCGGTTCGGAGCAAGGACCGGGTGATTTGGCTGTGGCAGCTTCAAACTTCTAAGGTGCAGGTGCTTGAGGCGGTTTCCGCCGATCTAACCGATGCGGAGGCGAAGCTGATTGAACTGCTGCTGGCCTCGAAGCGGGAAACTCAGCCTAAAGCGCCGATTTCCTCCAAAAAGGATGACGAATTCTGGAGCGCGGAGCTTGGAGAATGGCTGGAGGAACAAATGGCTCACGGCCCGTCGCCGCATACGCCGGTTCCTGAAGAAATGCCGATAAAATCCCGTTTAAGGGGACGACTGTATCCTTTTTTGCTGAGCTCGGACAACCCGGGGCAGGCGGTTTCTTTTGCCAAATTGAACAAGCTGCTTCGCAGTTATTTTGGGGGAGAAGTCGTTCTTATTCCAATAAAAGAGGAATGGCTCATTCTGCTGAGCGAGGAATTGTACACCAACCTGCGTGAGGAAAGCGAAGAAGGGGCCGAATCCGAACGTGAAATGCTGGGCGCTTTATGTCAGGGATTGTACGAGCTGGTCACGAATGAATGGGTAGGCGGATTCCAGGTGACCGTTGGCGACAGGTTTATTGAAGAGAATGAACTCGTGTCCGCAGCTCTTTTAATGAAAGAGACGATGACGCTTGGCCGGATATTTCGCGTCACGGAGCAAATCCATTTGCCTTGGGAGCTGAAACTGGAGCGGCTTGTTTATAGCATTCCCGATTCGCAGCGACTGCGGTTTATTGAAGAAACCGGAGATCATGCCGCTCTGCTGCAAGATGAAGAGACGCGTATGACGCTGGAAACGTTTTTT
Source organism: Paenibacillus terrisolis (assembly GCF_056171975.1). Taxonomy (NCBI): domain Bacteria; kingdom Bacillati; phylum Bacillota; class Bacilli; order Caryophanales; family Paenibacillaceae; genus Paenibacillus; species Paenibacillus terrisolis. The sequence goes on from NZ_JBKFGG010000052.1 coordinate 1,148, forward strand.
GAACTCGACTGCAATGTCAGCGAAACGGCGAAGCATTTGTATATCCACCGGAATACGTTATTGTACCGGTTGGACAAGTTCAAACAGGAGACGAGTCTCGATGTGAGAGCGTTTAGGGATGCCGTTTTGGTCAAGCTCGAGCTGCTATTGTACAAAGTGACGAAAAGGACTTAGTATTTTTGTGCAGTTTGTGGATAGCGGTCTTTGGGCTTCATGGGTAATATATAAATATGAATTGTATCCGATTACATTTTTGAGATAGCAATCACAACCAAAAACCATTTATGGGAGGCAAAACACATGGCAGGCGTACGTTTAGAGCACATTTTCAAAAAATATGCAGGTGCCGATAAAGCAACTGTAGCTGACATTAACCTTGATATCGCGGATAAGGAATTCCTCGTACTGGTTGGTCCGTCCGGTTGCGGTAAATCCACAACTTTGCGGATGATCGCTGGTCTGGAAGAAATCACTGAAGGTAAACTGTACATCGGCGACCGCGTCGTGAACGACGTAGCTCCGAAAGATCGCGATATCGCGATGGTATTCCAATCCTACGCTTTGTATCCACACATGAACGTATATCAAAACATGGCGTTCGGTTTGAAATTGCGCAAAGTGAAAAAAGACGAAATCGACCAACGCGTTCGCGATGCTGCGAAAATCTTGGATATTGAACATTTGCTTGACCGCAAACCAAAAGCTCTTTCCGGTGGTCAACGTCAACGGGTTGCCTTGGGCCGCGCTATCGTCCGCGATCCTCAAGTGTTCCTGATGGACGAACCGCTTTCCAACTTGGACGCTAAACTGCGTGGTCAAATGCGCGCGGAAATCACGAAACTGGTTAAACGTTTGGAAACCACTTGCATTTACGTAACACATGACCAAATCGAAGCTATGACGATGGGTGACCGGATCGTCGTTATGCACGACGGTATCATTCAACAAGCCGCTTCCCCAGAAGAACTGTACAATCAACCAGGAAACATCTTCGTTGCCGGTTTCATCGGTTCCCCTACGATGAACTTCGTAAACGGAAGCTTGGCTGAAGAAGGCGGCGAACTCCGCTTCAAGGCTAACAATCTGAACGTAGTTGTTCCTCAAGGTAAAGCTGCGATTTTGAAAGACAAAGGTTATGTAGGTAAAGAAGTAATCATGGGTATCCGTCCTGAAGATATCCACGAAGAACCGGTATTCCTGGAAGCTTCCCCGAATACGGCATTTACCGCTAACGTGTACCTGACTGAAAACCTTGGTCATGAAATGCAACTGTACTTGAACGGTGCAGGCAACGACAACCTGATCGCTCGCGTTGACGGCCGCTCCAATACTCGCGAAGGCGACAATGTGAAGCTCGCGATCGATATGAACAAAATTCATATCTTCGATAAAGAAACGGAACGGAACGTATTCTTTAGCTAATCGATTCTTAACGGTTAAAAAAAACCGCCCTTCGGGGCGGTTTTTTTAGTATGCTGATGCAGCAAGCGCCAAAGACCGTCGCAATGGGATAAACCGCGCTTTCCCGGACGATGATTGATTTACGAAGCAATTTCAATTACGATGGATACATTGGTAAGTTTTATGGGCACAACGAGCTATCCGAGCATTTATGAAAGCGTATAGACGGCGTATATCGGAACGGGAAGGATGGCCGTTTTTCATTCGGACCGCCGGTATCGGAAAAGGAGAACACCATGGTTAAAAAAGTGAAGGTATCGGAATTGGTCAACCAATTCGGGCTTGAGGTTGTTACCGGAGAGCAAGGGTTGAAACGGGCCATTACGGTGGATGATTTGTATCGTCCCGGTCTGGAAATGGCCGGTTATTTCGAATATCACCCGCCGGAACGCGTACAAATTTTAGGTAAAACGGAGCTGGCCTTCTTCGAAATGCTTCCTCCCGGAGAACGGAAGGAACGCATGGAGCGTTTGTGCAGCAGCGATGAGACGCCGTGCATTATTGTAACGCGCTCCTGGAACGTTCCGGAGGAGCTTATTGAGATCAGCACGCAGAAACAAATTCCGGTGCTGCGGAGCAGCATGGCGACAACGATTCTGTCGAGCCGGATCACCAGCTTCCTCGAACGGAAGCTGGCGCCAACCGCAACCATTCACGGCGTACTTGTGGACGTGTATGGCGTGGGCATGCTCATCACCGGCAGCAGCGGCATCGGGAAAAGCGAAACCGCGCTTGAGCTCGTAAAACGCGGGCACCGTTTGATTGCCGACGACGCCGTGGAAATCCGACAAACCTCGGATAATCAGCTTCACGGTACGGCCCCCGAGTTGATCCGCCATCTTCTGGAGATTCGCGGCGTCGGCATTATCAACGTTATGACGTTGTTTGGGGCCGGAGCCATTCGCAATAACAAGCGGATCTCGCTTGTGGTGAAGCTGGAAGCCTGGCAGCAGGAAAAACAATACGACCGTCTGGGCCTCGACGAAGAAACGACCCGGATTATCGACACGGATGTGCCGCTGGCTACGATTCCGGTTCGTCCCGGACGTAACCTTGCGGTTATCATAGAAGTAGCTGCGATGAACTTCCGTTTGAAACGGATGGGCTACAACGCGGCGCTGCAATTTACGACCAAGCTGACGGAAACGATTGCGGAAGATATCGACGATTTGGATTAGGAGCGTGAAGAATGGGCACCTTGTTATTGGACCCGATAGCTTTCTCTATCGGCAGTTTAAAGGTTCATTGGTACGGCCTGATTTTGGGCAGTGCGGCGTTGGTTGGTTTGCTGCTTGCGGTCTGGGAGGGGAAGCGGTTCCGCATTCCCCAAGAATTTTTTATGGACTTGCTGCTCCTTGGCGTGCCTTCGGCTATCGTGGGGGCGAGAATTTATTTTGTCGCCTTCATGTGGGATGATTACAAGAACAATTTCTGGGACATTTTTAAAATCTGGAACGGCGGCATTGCGATTTACGGCGCATTGATCGGAGCGATTATTTGCGCGGTTATATTCACCCGTCGGCGCGGTTACGGCTTCTGGCGGATCGCCGATATCTGCGCGCCTTCCCTGATTGTCGGCCAGATGATCGGACGCTGGGGAAATTTCGTGAACCAGGAAGCTTACGGCGGTCCTACAACCCAGGATTTCCTAAGCAATCACCTTCATCTGCCGGCTTTTATCGTGAATCAAATGAATGTCGACGGCACGTTCCATCACCCGACTTTTTTGTATGAATCGGTGTGGAATTTGGTAGGACTTCTGCTGCTGTTCGTGCTCAGAAGACAGAAATTTATGAAGGCCGGAGAATTGTTCGCCTCTTATTTTATCTGGTATTCGATCGGCCGTTTCTTCATTGAGGCATTGCGGACGGACAGCCTTGGCTTCCAAGGCGCGGCGTGGATGGCTTCCTTCGTAAACGCACTTTGGAAACCGATGGAATGGTTCGGCTTTGAGCAGGGATATCTGGCCCCGTCCTACGGGAATATCAGAATCTCGCAGCTGCTGGCCCTTCTGATCGTGATTGCCGCAGTGGTATTCATCATCGTCCGGCGGCAGACGGTGCGGGATTTGCCTTATTACCGCGATCCGATCGTGTCCACCAAGCAGGTGGAGGCGGATAACCTGCCGGTAATTCCGGCGGCAGAGGAGCAGAAAGAAGAGAATCAAGCTCCAGAGAAGGAGGAGGCGGCGGAGACGCCGGAAGCCCCTGAAGATAAAAAGGAGTAGCCATACATGATAGACACTGTGTTATTTGATTTGGATGGGACGATTGTAGATACTAACGAACTGATTATTACGACTTTTTTGCATGTGATCGAGAAAAATCGGTTGAAGGCCTATACCCGGGAGCAAATCATCCCTTATATGGGGTTGACTCTTGAGGAGCAGCTTCGGACGTTTTCCGGCTGGGAGGATGTCACCGCGCTCGTCGCGGATTACCGCCAGTATAACCGGCAGCGCCATGATGAGCTGGTCAAGGAGTTCCCGAATGTCAAGGAAGTGTTGGCCAAGCTGCACGAACGCGGCATTTCCATGGGCGTAGTGACAACCAAAATCCAGCTCACGACCCTGCAGGCGCTGAATCTGTTTGAAATGCGACCGTTTATGAAGACGATCGTTACGGTCGAGGATGTGGAGCACCCTAAGCCGCATCCGGAGCCAATTCTGACCGCGCTTCAAAGGTTAAACGCCGATTCTTCCCGTACGCTGATGGTAGGCGACAGCATCGCGGACATCAAGTGCGCGCAAAACGCCGGAGTCCGTTCGGCCGCGGTGGCCTGGTCGCTCAAAGGGGAAGAGGAACTGAAGAAATACAACCCGGACTATATCCTGAAGGATATGACCGATCTATACGGTATTTTGGGATGGGAGCCTGTTAAGCCGTGAGAAAAACTCGGCGTTACCCCGTTGAGGGGCCAAACGCGTTATGGCAGCTGTACCGTACCGTGAGCCCGTGGAAGGGTGTACGGAATTTTATTTTCATCCAAATATCGCGCTATTGCCCGGTTTTGTCCGTCAAGAACGCCATCTACCGCCGCATTCTTGGGATGCGGGTTGGCGACCATACGGCTTTTGGCCTGATGGTAATGGTGGACGTTTTTTTTCCGGAGCTGATCACGATTGGCCGAAATTCGGTGATCGGGTACAATACGACCATTTTAGCCCACGAGTATTTAATCAAGGAGTATCGGCTGGGGGAAATATACATCGGCAACGAAGTAATGATTGGGGCGAACTGCACCATTTTGCCCGGCGTTACGATCGGAGACGGTGCGGTAGTTGCCGCCGGGTCGGTAGTACATAAAGATGTCGAAGCCGGTACGTTTGTCGGCGGCAATCCGCTGCGGGTTATAGAGAGGAAAAGCCCTGAGGGTGCCGGAGGCAATGAGGCAGAGGGTTAAATAAGCGGAAAATGAGCAGAGGCTGTTTCGGGAGGTCATTAAGACCTGAACCCGAAACAGCCTCTTTTTTTGATTACTTACTTCAGATTCACATTGAATTCCAAGGGTTGCTTGATGTCATGAAAATGAATAGACGAAAGCGAGAAGGTCAAAGGCTGAACGTATGGTTTCGGCTCCAGATAGAAAGTTGCCGTTTCCGAAGAAAGCTCGTATAAATAATCCGGATTTTTTTTGTTCTTCATGACATATTTTTGGCCTGCTCCATCGGTGAAATGGGTATCCAGCTCGTATTGAATGCTTTTGTCCTTATCGCTGCGTTCAAATTGCCATTGGACTTCGATCACTTCTTTATCCGCTGTAAGTTCTTTGAGTTTGATTAAGGTATTAGGATCATTTGTAAATACTTTCTTCTGATCCAGATCCATTGACGTTTTTTGTTCTTTCTTCATGGCTTCCGTTATTCCCGCGGCTTTCAATGTCAGTTCACTGTAATTGTCATAATAAAGGCTTTTAAAGATGAGTCCTGAGATCGCAGGAATTCCGTTAAGAGAATCGACTATAGTATTTATAGGCATCGCGAAAGCAGAAAACTGACCTTCTCGCGCATCTCCCAAATACAGCTTGGCATCGAGCATATCCTGCAGATTCTCTCCTCCGGAGGATTCGGGTTTAATTTCCAGGGTTGTGCTTAGCGGGCGAAGCACCAACTGCGTAATTGTGACCTTATGTTTGCCGACGGTAGCCGACTGATTAACAGGAACTTTTTGCACCAAGCCGGCATATTGGGAACTGTCCACACGGAAGGGAACCGAAATTTGTTTCAGGGCATCCTTCGACTCAAAGCGTTCTCCCCACTTACCGGTAATAGAGAGCTTATCAGGAACCTGCCCGTCCGAGAAGCGGAGCGTGTATGAGCTATGAGTAATCGGACCGACGCTGCTCTTTTGATGGTCTGCCGATTCATAAAAGGAGGTCCCTGTGGTGAGCGAATAAAATGAGTTGTAATTGATGCCGTCAAACCAGGTATTTTGACTTTCGAGCGGAAACCCCCGATTGGTATTCTCCGACGTATAAAACACAACTATCGTCTGGCTGTCCGCGAGGACTCCGTCTACGGTTACTTTGTAGCCGTCCTTTTCGGCCGATTGGTTGATCGGCTGATACAATCCATGCTCGGCGGCTTGTTCCATGTCCGTGGTCATCAGGGATTGGACGTAGCTTGGGATGTTATTGTCCTGGCTGCCGAGCGAGACTTGCGATGGTGCCGATGCCGGATTCCAAAACTGCCAGACGAACGCAAGCAGCAGCACGCAGGCTACGGCTCCCCCGGCCATGCTCCATCTAGCGCGCGCAGCGTGAGTGCGCCGCAACGATCTTCCGCGATCCAAGCCGCCGCGGATGGCGGCATCCAACTGCTCCTCGCCGATCAGCCTCTCGGCTTGGCGCGAGCTGTCAAAAATGTAGCGCAGCTGGCTTTCTTCCCGTTCAACCATAATACAATTCGCCTCCCCAATTCATTTTGCCCCGAAGCAGTTTAAGTCCCTGGTGAAGCCAGGTTTTGACGGTGCCTTCGGGACGGTCCAGCACTTTGGCGATTTCGCTTAAGGTCATGTCCTGATAGTATTTCAGCATAATGACATGGCGGTATTTAGGCTTTAACTGCTCCAGCGCCATTTCCAGATCCATCTTATAAACGCTGATCATCTCGGGAGTTCCCTGACGACGCTCGGGAGCCAGCGAAAGAACCCTTTTTCGCCGGTTCTGCTCATCGATGCAAACGTTGATCAGAATTCGAATCAACCAAGGCACAAAAGCTTCCGGTTCCTTCAAATGACGGCATTTGATCCACGCTTTGCACACCGTTTCCTGAATGACCTCCAGGGCGTCGGCTTCATTGCGCAAATAACTGAAGGCGATTCCGTATAGCTTTCTTTTGTGTGCGGCAATCAAACAATAAAAGGCTTTTTCGTCTCCTTGGCAAGCGGCGGCGGCCCATTCTCTCTCTTCCACGTTCGGGCTCCTTCCATATAAATTACGACATTTGTGCGGAATTTACCGGCCGGTAATTTTAAATTCCTATCATATAGACGCCCTGACGTCCTAAACGGTTTTCTTTTTTTCGGAGGGCGAGGATCCGCGAAAAAATAATAGTTTTGAATGGGAAATCCAGGTATAGTGAGGATAGATAAGTAAAAAGTATAACAGGATTGGAAACAAAAAGCTCCGGATTGCCAACAATGATAAGAATTTCAAAAATCGAACTCAGGAGTTGGTAGAGTGAATAAAGTGATGAAGGAACGGTTGCCGCAGCTGGGTTTATTTCGGGCGCTTGCGATTTTCTGCGTCATTCAGGTGCATGCCTCCTCGTTTGCCGCAGCGGAACAAGCCTTGAACTCACCCTTCTATTACTTATACAACTGGATGAATATTTTCTTCAAAATCGGCACGCCGTCCTTTATTTTTCTTAGCAGCTTCGTTCTTTTTTACAACTACTACGACCAGCCGGTGAACCGAAACCTGATTGGCCGATTCTATAAAAAGCGACTTACTTTCATCATCCTTCCTTATCTTCTCGTTTCCATCTGTTATTTTCTGGTCGTGGCCTTGGGGACCGGGTCCTTCTTCTATAACTCTAAACTATACGAGCTGAAGGCGCTCGGGATTGCGTTATTAACGGGAACGGCATACACGCATTTGTATTTCGTATTTATCAGCATTCAGTTTTACGTTTTGTTTCCGCTTTTTTTGTGGTTGTTCCAAGCTTTCCGGAAAAACAACGTTCTGCTCGGGTTGATTCTTCCGGCGGGGCTGGCGGTGCAATGGGGCTTCGTTATCTGGAACAAGTACCAGCTGCATCTCGTGAATAAAGCCAGCTATGCGCCTACCTATATGGCGTGTTACATGATGGGCGCCGTCGTGGCGATCTATTTCGCCCGAATTAAACAATGGCTGCTGACGGACTGGAGAGAGCTGTCCTTTCGGGGCAAGTGGATGACTGCGCTGCTATGGGTAGGGTGGCTTGCGATAGCATTTACTCATGTGCAGCTATGGTATGCTTTCCGCACAGGGCGGATATCTCCCGACTCGCTATGGTTTGAACTGCTGTGGAACCTGCATACCCTTTTCACCGCAATCCTGTTGATGAGGGTTTCCTTTCTGGTTTACCGCAAAGGTTCGGATTTCTGGATGAGAATTTTGACCCGGGTAGGGGAGCTGTCGTTCGGGATCTATTTGTTTCATCCTGCGGTTCTGATCTTTTTCCGGTATTTCCGCACGGAACAAAATTTGCCCGGAGATTCGGTACAATATTTGCTCTTCATCCTCGGCGGATCGCTTTGCGCCTTGTTCCTATCCTGGATCTTTGTTCAATTCTGCTTTCGCAGGCTGCCGTTTGCTTCCGTCTTTTTGGGCAGTGTGCCTTCCTCGCTGCGAAGAAAGAAATTGCCCGGTGTCCACGATCACGGACAGGGTCCATCCGTACGCGCGAATATGTAACTTCCTCCAAATATCAAAACCGGCCGGGTTCCCGGCCGGTTTTTTGACGCCGAAATAGGAGGCTGAATTCCACTGCGGAGTACAAGGGTTTTGCCTTAGGTCGGCGAAATATTTTATTGACCAACGTTTATTTTAGGCGGCGAAGGGCGTTGACGGGTCCAAAGCAAATATGATACGATATGGCATATTCTTTACTTTGGTAGTATGGTAGTACTTTAATATAGTAAAGGTTCGATGAAGGATTTTATATTAGCTGTAGTAAAAGATTTGCATCCTTCGAATGATAATGCTGAGGTGAGAGTCTTGTCGAAGCCAAAAGGATTTGAGAAACCGGTGGGAGTCCGTGATTATCTGCCTTTTGCCGTGGAGAAGCTGCGGACAATCGAGCGAAATGTCCTGGACTGCATGGCGGGATGGGGATACCGGCAAATGATGACGCCAACGATGGAGTATTACGATACGGTGGGTGTCGCCAGTTCCACATCGGATCAAAAGCTGTTCAAGCTGCTCAACAATCGAGGAACCACGATGGTACTCCGTTCCGATATGACGGCCCCGATTGCCCGGGTGGTCGCTTCTTTGCTAAAAGATGAGGCGCTGCCGCTTCGCCTGTCCTATCATGCCAACGTATTTCGGGCGATTGAAGAGGAAGCGGGCAGAGAGGCGGAGTTTTTTCAAACCGGCGTGGAATTGGTCGGCGATGATTCCCCCGAAGCGGACGCCGAGGTAGTCGCTTTGGCGGTTGCTTCGCTGCAGGCGGCGGGAGTATCTTCTTTTAAAATCGCCTTAGGGCATGTGGGTTTTCTGAACGGACTGCTGGAGGAGGCTGTCCCCGGCCGGGAAGACACCCGCGAGAGCTTGAAAGAAGGGCTGCTGCACCGGGATTTTGTCGGGTACCGCGAGACGCTAGCGGGGCTATCCCTCGCTGTGGAGCAGCGCGAGGAACTGGAAGGGATTTTGCGGCTTCGCGGCGGCAAGGAAATTTGCCGTCAAGCGCTGGAGCTTAGCCGGAGTCCGCTGGCCCGCGCTTCGGTGGAGCATCTAGCCCGGGTGTGGGATGCGCTGGAGGATTATGGCGTTGCGGAGCATGTCATGATCGACCTGACCATGATCGGGGATTTTTCCTATTATACCGGAATGATATTTGAAGGATACGCGGCGGAACTGGGCTTCCCGGTGTGCAGCGGCGGGCGGTACGACAATCTGCTGCAGCAGTTCGGGAGACCGGCCCCGGCCACGGGGTTTGCGCTGAAAACGAACCGGATTTTGGATGGCGTAGACGGGATTTCACGGATTCGCGAGCTGCCGATTCTTGTTCAATATGATGCGGCCAACCGCAAGCAGGCTTTTTTGGAAGCTTCGCACTTGCGACGGGAAGGGCGTATCGCCGTGATGAGGCATGTGGAAGGGCCGGAGGATCTGCGGACCGAGAAAGATGGTGCGGAAACGCTCCGAACCGGCTCATTAGGACGGACGCATGAGTATGGGGAAATCCGCAACTATGTCGATTTCGGCTTTTGACCGCAGGGAAAAGGAGGCTGGTTCACTTGGGACAAATCATCAAAGTCGCGATGCCCAAAGGGCGAATTTATAAAAAAGCTTCGGCCTTATTCCGGGAAGCGGGAATTCGGATTCCGACCGATGTGGATGAATCCCGCAAACTGGTCATTCCGCTGCCGGAAATCGGCATGGAGTTTATTCTTGCCAAGCCGGTCGACGTACCGACCTATGTGGAATACGGCGTGGCCGATATCGGCATCGTCGGCAAGGATGTCCTGATGGAGGAGAACCGGGACGTGTATGAGCTGCTTGACCTCGGGATCGCCCGCTGCCGCATGTCGGTGATTGCTTTGCCGGGCTGGCAGCCGGGCATTCATCAACGGGTAGCGACGAAATATCCGAACGTAGCGTCGCAGTTTTTTCGGGAGCAGGGCCAGCAGGTCGAAGTGATCAAGCTGAATGGATCAATTGAACTCGCGCCGCTGATTGGCCTTGCCGACCGGATTGTCGACATGGTGGAGACGGGACAGACGCTGAAGGAGAACGGGCTGGTCGAACTGGAGAGCATTTTTGAGATCACGAGCCGCCTGGTGGCCAACCGGGTGAGCTACCGGATGAAAAACGAGGAGATTCAGGCCGTTTGCGACGCGCTTAACCGGGTGATCCCCAAGGCTGGAATAGGCAAACCTTAGCTGTTATAAGCGGATATGGTGCTTGTTGCAAGGCGAAGATCCGTCCGGGAAATGCAAAAATAGGTAACGCCGTATGAAGTCAGGAGGCATGCAAAATGAGAGTGGTGAAGGCGGAAGAGTTTGATTTGCGGCGGGAAGTGGAATACGGGTCGGCGGAGCAAAATGCGGTTGTTCGCTCCATCGTGCAGGACGTAAAGCGGGAAGGCGACGCCGCTCTGCTCCGCTATACGAAGCAATTTGACGGGATGAAGCTGGACACTGATGCGCTTCGGGTAACCGCGGAAGAGCTGCAGGCGGCTTACGATGAGGTGGAGCCTTCGTTCGTGACGGCGATCTCGGCGGCGGCGGACAATATTCGGGCCTTCCACACGAGGCAGAAGCGGAACTCCTGGATGGATTTGCAGCCGGACGGCAGCCTGCTTGGGCAGATCATTCGCCCGCTTAACCGGGTTGGGGTGTATGTGCCGGGCGGGAAAGCCGCTTATCCGTCTTCCGTGCTGATGAACGTCATTCCGGCCCAGGTCGCCGGCGTGCCGGAGATCGTGATGGTGACGCCGCCGGCGACCGGAGGGAAGGCCGGGATCAACCCGTATATTCTCGTTGCGGCGGCGGAAGCCGGCGTGAGCGAGATATACCGGGTTGGCGGGGCGCAGGCCGTGGTCGCGCTCGCTTACGGCACGGACACGATCAAGCCGGTGGACAAAATCTGCGGTCCGGGCAATATTTACGTGGCGCTGGCGAAACGCGAGGTATATGGCGTCGTGGATATCGACAGCATTGCGGGGCCAAGCGAAATCGCCGTGCTGGCTGATGACAGCGCGAACCCGGCCTATGTGGCGGCCGATCTGCTGTCCCAGGCCGAGCATGACGAGATGGCCTCGGCCATTCTCGTTACGCCGTCCCGGGCGTTTGCCGAGGCCTGCCAAGCGGAGGTGCGGCGCCAACTCGCGGAGCTGCCGCGCCGGGAGATCGCCGGCGCCTCTATAGATCAGTACGGCGCCATTATCCTGGTCGATTCCATCGAAGCCGGAATCGGGGTGATCAACCGGCTGGCGCCGGAGCATTTCGAGCTGATCGTCGAGAATCCGATGGGATATCTGGGGCTGGTGGAGAACGCCGGTGCTATTTTTCTCGGACCGTACAGCTCGGAGCCGGTGGGGGATTATTTTGCCGGGCCGAACCATATCATCCCGACCAACGGGACGGCACGATTTTCGTCGCCGGTGGATGTGGACGATTTTATCAAAAAATCGAGCCTGATTTATTACAGCAAGGAAGCGCTGCTCCAAAACGGGGCGACGATTATGGAACTGGCGCGCCGGGAAGGGCTGGAAGGCCACGCCCGGGCGGTGGAAATTCGGCTGCTGGAGGAAGGGGAGGCATGTAAACCATGATGAGAACGGATATTGGCATCGGCGAGGTATTTACGCGGACAGCGAGTGTGAGCCGGAAAACGAATGAAACGGATATCAAGCTGCGGTTTGGGGTGGATGGAAGCGGCGATGCGCGGCTGGATACCGGCGTGCCTTTTCTGAACCATATGCTGGACCTGTTTACGAAGCACGGGCATTTCGATTTAACGGTCGATGCGCGCGGCGATATCGAGATTGACGATCACCATACGGTGGAGGACATCGGGATATGCCTCGGACAATGTCTGCGAGAAGCGTTGGGCGATAAAAAAGGGATCAAGCGCTACTCCAGCGTATTCATCCCGATGGACGAGGCGCTCGCTCAGGTAGTGATCGACGTCAGCAATCGTCCGCATTTTGAGTACAGGGCCGAGTATCCTTCGGATCGGGTAGGCGCCTTCGATGTGCAGCTGGTGCACGAGTTTCTGTGGAAGCTTGCGCTGGAAGCGCGGATCACGCTGCACGTGATCGTGCACTACGGACACAACACGCATCATATGATCGAGGCGGTGTTTAAGGCGCTGGGCCGGGCGATTGATGAAGCGACCGCCATCGATCCCCGCGTGAGCGGTGTGCCGTCGACGAAAGGGGTGCTGTAGCCAATGACGATCGCTATCGTCGATTATGGCATGGGCAACCTTCACAGCGTCGGCAAAGCCGTGGAGCGGCTTGGCTTTGAGGGCGTCGTCACCGGCGACGCCGAGGCGATTCTCGGCTCGTCGGGCGTGCTGCTGCCCGGCGTGGGCGCTTTTGGCGACGCGATGGAGCATCTGCGCGCGTCGGGCCTGGACGCGGTCGTGCGACAGGCGGCCGCCAGCGGCAAACCGTTGCTCGGCATCTGCCTCGGCATGCAGCTGCTCTTCGAGGAGAGCGAAGAGCACGGCAAGCACGAGGGCCTCGGCATTTTGCCGGGCAGGGCGGTGCGCTTTGCGGGCGGCGCGGGCTACAAGGTGCCGCACATGGGCTGGAACCGGCTGACGTTCCTGCAGCCGGGAAGTCCGCTTCTGGCAGGCCTGGAGGAGGGGCACGTGTACTTCGTCCACTCCTACCATGTGCTGCCGGTGCGCCGGGAGGATTTGCTGGCCGTGACGGACTACGGCCAGCCGGTCACCGCGATCGTAGGCCGCGGCGATGTTTACGGCATGCAGTTTCACCCGGAAAAAAGCGGGGAACTGGGCATGGCGCTGCTGCGCAATTTCCTCGCGCTTGCCGCGAGCAGGGAAACGGCCCGTCAAGTGTAGGGACGGTCGCTGCTGGTGCAGGTAGGGCGCAGTCGAGGATAGCGTGTGTAAGGCCGGTCACGGCTGACGCGAGTAGGGCCCGATCGGGGCTTTCGCCGAGCTACTGCACGTGACGCAAAAAATGCGACAGGCGGAAATACGGCAGTCTGCTTGTGTGATATGGAACGCGGCAAAGTCGGCGTGGTAGGATGTGCTGGTACAAATGATCCGCTTCGGCTGCGACGCATTGGCTGTGCTGCTTCGGCTCCGCCATTTCGAATGCGCTATATCGAATGCGCTATATCAGCCGCAGCATATCGGTATTCCATAATAGTTGCCCCATTATTGATACTGCGGTGGCCACGCGGTCATGCGATACCTTGGCCTTTTTCGGCCGGGTACCGAGGAAATAGCGGTAAAAAGTGGCCCTATTTCAGGTTCTTTCGAGATTCAGCGAGGAATAGCGGTACGAAATGGTCCTATTTGGGGCAAGAGGCGATGAAATGGTCGTTTCAGGCTCAAAATTACAAGAATAGCGCCATTATTGGCCTCTATTTTTGTAAAATCGCTCGAAATTCCTGAAATAGCGCCAAAAATAACCGCTATTTTAAATTAAAGAAAGTCTGCGGGAGGTATTGATGCGATGTCTTCATTTGTGATCTATCCGGCGATTGATATCCGGGGCGGGAAATGTGTTCGCCTGGTGCAAGGCGATTACGGGCGCGAAACCGTCTATAACGACAATCCGGTGGAAGTCGCCCGCTCTTGGGAGCGCCAGGGCGGTACCTTTATCCACCTGGTGGATTTGGATGGCGCCAAAGCCGGCCACCCCGTAAACGACGCGCTGATCGGAGAAATCGCCCGCAGCGTGCAGGTTCCCGTACAGGTTGGCGGCGGACTCCGAACGCTGGGCGATGTGCAAAGATTACTGTCGCTTGGCGTCAGCCGCGTCATTCTTGGCACCGCGGCGATCGAGGATCGCGAATTCACCGAAGCGGTGCTGGGCGGGTACGGCGACCGGGTAGCCATCGGCATCGATGCCCGGAACGGCTTCGTGGCGACGCGCGGCTGGCTGGAAACGTCCGAGGTGCAGGCGGAGGAGCTTGCGGCCCAGCTCGCGGACAAGGGTGCGGAAACATTCATTTTTACCGATATCTCAAGGGACGGCATGATGCAGGGCCCCAACGTGGAAGCGATCCGTTCTCTGGCCAAAGCATCAGGTCGGACGGTCATAGCTTCCGGCGGGGTGACGGTGCAGGAGGATCTGCTGAAGCTGGCGGCCCACGCGAACGAGGGTGTCGGTGGAGCTATCGTGGGCAAGGCTTTATATACGGAAAGCATTCAATTGTCGGAGGCGATTCGGGCGGTCGCGGGCGTGTTGAAGTAGCGGCAGCCGTGCAAGCTGCTTGCAAGCGGCTCACGAGTTCGGCGCGACGCACGCCAGCTTCGTCAGGTTAGTCTATCCACTTTGGAACATTGGAAAGGAAGTCGGGTCATATGCTCGCAAAGCGAATTATCCCGTGTCTGGATGTGAAGGACGGACGGGTGGTAAAAGGCGTAAATTTCGTGAATCTTCGCGATGCCGGGGACCCCGTGGAGCTGGCGGCGCTGTATGACCGGGAGGGCGCGGATGAGCTTGTTTTTCTGGACATCTCCGCTTCGAACGAGGGTCGTGCAACGATGATCGAAGTCGTGAGGCAAACCGCGGGGGAAATTGCCATTCCTTTTACTGTCGGCGGCGGCATCTCCCAAGTGGACGATATGAAGCGCTTGCTGCGGGCCGGTGCGGACAAGATCGGCATCAATACGGCGGCGATTCTGAATCCCGGGCTGATCTCGGACGGGGCGCGGCGTTTCGGTTCCCAATGCATGGTGGTGGCGGTGGACGCCAAATACAATGCGGAATGGGGCGAGTGGGAAGTGTACACTCACGGCGGCCGCAAGCCGACCGGCATTCGGGCGCTCGCTTGGGTGAGAGAGGCGGAGTCGCGCGGAGCCGGGGAAATCTTGCTGACGAGCATGGACGCCGACGGTACCAAGGACGGGTTCGATTTGCCGCTGACCGCCGCGGTGAGCGGCACGGTGGGCATTCCCGTCATCGCTTCGGGCGGCGCGGGACAACCGGCGGATTTTTACGATGTTTTTACGGAAGGCAAGGCGGACGCTGCACTGGCGGCGACGATTTTTCACTATAAGGAAATCGCGGTACCGGAGTTGAAACGGGAACTAAAGGCTAGAGGAGTGGAGATAAGATGACGGAGAATCAACCGCTGCAATTGTTGCTTTCGATAGATGATTTAGAGCAGGCCATCAAGTGGGACGCCCAGGGACTTGTTCCGGCCATCGTCCAGGACGCGGATACGAAGGATGTGCTGATGCTGGCCTATATGAACCGCGAGTCGCTTAAGAAATCGGTGCAAACCGGACAAACCTGGTTTTGGAGCCGCTCCCGTGCGGAATTGTGGAATAAAGGGGCTACTTCGGGCAATACTCAGTGGGTTACCGCGCTGCGTTACGACTGCGACGGGGATACGCTGCTGCTTGAAGTCAATCGGAAAGGGCCAGCCTGCCACACCGGAGAAGACAGCTGTTTTTACCGGACGGCGGCGGTTAAGAGCGGCGAACGAACCGTAGACGGAGATAAAGCCGAAGGTGACAAAACCGAAGCAATCGCGGCTATCCCGGCCAAAGAGGACTACGCGGCTAACGCTGGTCGCGAAAGGATGCCGGACGGCGGCCGCTTCCAGGTGCTTGCTGAGCTGGAGCAGTTGATCGCCGCGCGGTATGCGGAACGTCCCGAAGGCGCGTATACCACGTATTTGTTCGAGAAGGGTCTCGACAAGATTCTCAAGAAAGTAGGCGAAGAAACCGCCGAATCGATCATTGCAGCCAAAAACAAAGACAACGACGAGTTGCGGTACGAGGTGAGCGACCTCATTTATCACCTGTTGGTGCTGCTGCGCGAGCGGGATTTGCCGCTGGATGAAATTATGCGGGAGCTGGAGCGGCGTCATGAACGTCCGCGCCGCGACTAGCACGAAAGGCGGAGCGCAGGAAATGCTGATCGATTACCATACGCATCACGAACGCTGCGGCCATGCCGTGGGTACCTTGGAGCAATACGTACTCCGGGGAATCGAGCTCGGTTTATCCCATATCGGCCTGTCCGACCATATGCCTTTGCTGCATGTCGATCCGGCCGAGTATTATCCCGAAATGGCCATGCCGCTCGCCGAATTGCCCCGCTATGTAGAGGAGGCGCTGTCTCTTAAGGAGAAGTACCGGGGACGAATTGAAGTCAAGGTCGGCCTGGAGGGGGATTATATAGAAGGCTGGGAGGAAGAGATCGGGAAGATCGTTACGGGATACCCGTGGGATTACGTGATCGGCTCGGTTCATTTTCTCGGAGAATGGGACGTTTCGGACTTCCGCCAAGTTCATAACTGGGAGGGCCAGGACGTCTTTGCGGTCTATGAACGTTATTACAATGCGATAGCCAAAGCGGCCGCGACCGGATTTTACGATATCATGGGCCATTTGGACGTGATCAAAAGATTCGGCTATCGTCCGGGGCCGGAGCGTGAGCAGGAAACCGTGCAGCTTGAGCAAAATGCGCTGCGAACCGTGGCCGATGCCGGAGTCGCGATGGAACTGAACGCCTCCGGTTTATCCAAGCCGTGCGCCGAAATGTTCCCGGGCCGCCGAATCCTGCAGACCGCCGTTCAGCTGAATATCCCGCTGACCGTCGGCTCGGACGCGCATGATCCGGATAAGCTTGGCGAGTACTTGGACACTGCGCGTAAAGAGTTGTATGATTTAGGTGTACGAGAGTTGGCCACATTTGAAGGGCGCAAGCGGACCATGATTCCTCTGGAATTGTAGCTTGCCGAATCATCCAATCTGATGTTTTGGGAGGGTACTATGGAAGCCAAGATGCGGATTTTTTCCGGTTCCTCCAATCCGAAGCTGACGGCGCAAATTTGCGAGCGTCTGGACGTGGAACCCGGAAAAATCAAACTGTCACGGTTCAAAAGCGGAGAAATTTATGTGCACTACGAGGAAAGTGTCCGCAATTACGATGTGTTTCTGGTACAGTCGCTTTCGCATCCGATCAATGAGCTGTTTGTCGAACTGTTGGTTATGATTGACGCGGCCAAAAGAGCTTCCGCCCGCACCGTCAATATCATCATGCCCTACTACGGCTACGCACGCCAGGAGCGCAAATCCGCGCCTCGGGAGCCGATTTCGGCCAAAATGCTGGCCGATGTGCTTACCACGGCCGGAGCAAACCGGGTGATCACGATGGATTTGCACGCGCCCGCGATCCAGGGATTTTTCAATATTCCGGTGGATCATCTGACGGCGCTCGACTTGATGACGGATTATCTCAAAGCGCAAAACATCCAGAATCCCGTGATCGTGTCTCCGGACGCGGGACGGGCTTCGACGGCGGAGAAGCTGGCCAGCGGCCTCGATTCGCCTTTTGCGATCATGATCAAAAAGCGTCCGGCGCATAACCAATCGGTGATCACGCACGTGATCGGCGATGTGGCGGGGCATACTCCGATCATCATCGAAGATTTGATCGATACGGGGTCCACCATCGTAAATGTGGTGGAGGGTCTGAAGGAACGGGGCGCCGAGGACGCATACGTCTGCGCGACGCACGGGTTATTTTCGGACGGGGCGATCCAAAAGCTGCAGCATCCGAACATCCGTGAGGTTGTCATCACCGATTCCATCGCTCAACCGGAGCAGCATCCGGATAATTTCAAGGTTTTGCCTATTGCGCCTATGCTGGCGAGAGCCGTTAAATTCATTATGGAGGGCGGGTCGATCGCCGCTCTGTTTAAAGACCGGGGAATTTGAAGCCGCTCCTCGCTTCGACGGATATATACCATGTAAAAGCTGTCCTTTGGACAGCTTTTTTTAATGGATGTTTGTCGTATTTTGGCATAACATAAATATCTATTTCTATGCATAATATGGTATATTTTGTGTGTTGAAATTAAGCTGCTGGATGAGACGGGTTGGCTGATAGAGCTGCAAGTTTCGAAAACATGGCATTTTTCCGCACCCGCGCATCTTTCCATTCAAGGTGAAAATCCGTTATTTACCGCCCGGATTCCCCGTGGGAGGACAGCTTTTACTATGGTATACTGGTTTGGAGAGATTTTTGAAGGATGTATGAAATGGACGATATAAAGGAGGTGCCTTGCTTGGAAGAGAAAAAACAACCTAAGGGGAACACGCGGGGAAAAGTTCTGCCGATCTCTATGGACGCAGGTTTTTTCTTTGAGAGGGCCGTGTCTTCATTGGACCGCTATCACTATGACAAGGCATTGAAATATTTTCGCAAGGCTGTGGAATACGAACCGGGAAACCCGGTGAATCACTGCAATATGGCGGGGATTTTGTCGGAAATGGGAGATTACGAGGCGTCCAACGCCGCGTTGTCCGTGGTACTGAAGGAAATCGACCCGACCATGACGGAATGCTATTTTTATATGGCCAACAATTATGCGAATATGGATTTGTTCGAAGCGGCGGAAGAGGCTCTGATCACCTATTTGGAAGAAGACCCGCATGGCCAGTTTTTGGCCGAGGCGGAAGAGATGATGGATTTGCTCCAATATGAGCTGGACCGTCCGACGAAACCGAGAAGCATCAAATCAAGCGGCGGTGTGTTTGAACATGATCAAGCCAGGGAGCTGCTGGAACAGGGCAAATTCGCTCAAGCCGTGAAGCTTTTGGAGGAACTGGTTGAGAAGCACCCCGACTTTCAGGCGGCCCGCAACAATCTGGCGCTGGGTTATTATTATCTGGGTTTATTCCAAAAAGCGAAGGATACGATTCGCGAGGTGCTGGAGCGAGAGCCCGGCAATTTGCACGGCCTGTGTAATCTGGCGATTTTTTATCAGCACGAAGGAAACCGGGAAGCTCTTGCCGAGCTAACGAATATGCTGCGGAAAATTGTTCCTTTCCACCAGGAGCATGTTTTTAAGCTGGCTACGACGATGGGCATCTTGGGAGAACACGAAACGGCGTATGAACACTTTAAACGGCTGCTTCAGGACGAGGATATGAACGGCGATCCAAGCCTGCACCATTATACGGCTGTTGCGGCTTATCATACGGGCCGTTTTGACGAAGCCAAAAAACTGTGGCAGCAAGTCGGCAGGCTTGATCAAGGCAGCCGCCTTCCGGACTTTTATTTAAGCCGGTTGGAGGAACCCGGAGCCGAGCCGGGGACGCTTACGGCCAGCTATCATTATCATTTGCCGTTTGAGGAGCAGTTTAAGCTGTGGGAACGATCGGAAGACGCGCTCCCGCCGGAGCTGCAAAACGATCCGCTGGTGCGTTCTTCCTTCTTCTGGGCGCTTCGCCATGGAGACGCCAAAACGAAGCTGCAGGTGATTCAAGCCCTCAGCCTGATTGCCGACAGCGAGGTGGAGGAGGCGCTTCAGGCGTTTTTGCTGGAGCCGGAGGAAGATGAATACTTGAAAGAACTCGCGATTTTTGCGCTGCGCAGCTTGGGCGTCGATCAGCTTATGCCGGTTTGCACCGGGGGAACGACGACGATGGTTAACCCAAGCAAAGTCACCACAAAGCTCCCGGTTTGGCGGAGCGAGTGGCAGGCGGTCGTGGATATGTCCATGAACCGCATGGGCAAAAGCTTTGGGCTTCAACAGCTGCATGACATGGAAACGTTGTGGGTCGACTTTTTGACCCGGCTGTACCCGGATACGCCGCCGATTTCGCATACGGAGGGCTGGGCCGCCGCGCTTGAGTATTTAACGGCCAAAATGCACCGCTATCCGGTTACTTACGAGGCGGTCGCGAAGAAATATGGAATTTCTGCATCGACGGCCAGTAGATATGTGCGCCGCGTTGATGAGGTGTGCGGGGTTAAAGAGAAGATGGAGGCTATTTTCCCATCCGTCCGGTAGCCGCTCGGGCTGCTTGCATTCCGCCCCAGTCATTAGTTCGACTTAAGTAGGGTAAAGCCGTCCAACTTGGGCAAAACTTGATACGGAGGATCAATGACGAATTGATTGCCGATCAGGAGGAGCCAAGGAGGAATGGGATTTGCACAAAACAATCGTAATCGGTACCGGTCCCGCAGGTTTGACGGCGTCCATTTATTTGGCCCGCGCCGGCTTGAACCCGCTCGTCATCGAGGGGGTTCAGCCCGGCGGACAGCTCACGACAACGACGGAAGTGGAGAACTTTCCCGGCTTCCCGGAAGGGATCATGGGGCCGGAGCTTATGGACAATATGCGCAAGCAGGCCGAACGGTTCGGCGCGGAGTTCACCAGCGGATGGGTAGAGCGAGTGGACTTTTCGGTGCGCCCGTTTAAGGTGAAGGTGGAGGGGGGCCGAGAGCTCGAGGCGGAAACGGTGATCCTGTCGACCGGAGCTTCGGCCAGATACCTGGGCATTCCGGGCGAACAGGAGAACGTCGGCCGCGGGGTTAGTACTTGCGCGACATGCGACGGCTTTTTTTTCCGCGGGAAAAAGATCGTTGTTGTGGGCGGAGGAGATTCCGCCATGGAGGAAGCGGGCTTCCTGACGCGTTTTGCGACCCAAGTGACCGTGGTGCATCGGCGTGGCGAGCTCCGGGCATCGCGAATTATGCAGGAGCGGGCCAGAAGCAACGAAAAAATCGACTGGGCGTTAAACCGGACGCCTCTTGAGGTCGCGACGGACGAGAACGGAATCGTGAAGGGTTTGAAAGTTCGCGACAATGCCTCGAATCGGGAGGAGCTGCTGGAAGCAGACGGGGTATTCATCGCGATTGGACATACGCCCAATACCGGTTTCCTCGGCGGCGCGATTGAAACGGACGAGCAGGGTTACATCGCCGTAAAGCCGGGAACGACGGAGACGAACGTGCCGGGGGTATTTGCATGCGGGGACGTTCAGGACACGCGCTACCGCCAGGCGATTACTGCGGCCGGTTCGGGCTGCATGGCGGCGATGGACTGCGAGAAGTTCTTCGAGGGCAGCATGGTCCACGACTGGAGCGGAGAGCTTGGTAAGCCTTGAGCGGACCTCTATATAGGAAAGGCCGGCTGATTTGATTCAGCCGGCCTTTTTCGGGCTATATAAATTGAACTAATGAAAAGTAGTACTCCATTTGAATTTTATTAAATCAAAGAAATCCGGAACAATGGTTCAATTTATATAGAAGTGTTTTTATTTCGCCGGAAAAAGCTGATCCAGCGAGCTTGCAAAGGCATTAAAGTCGAAGTCGCTCTTAATCGCATAATCCTGATTATGGTTTGCGTTATGGTTGTTGTAGATGGAAATCTCCTTGTAACTCCATAGCGTGATGTTCCCATCCATTGAGGAATCCTGATTTTTTGAACGAATCATCATGTTATAGATGTAAGCAGCTTGGTTTGTTTTACTGAGCTCATTTACCTTTTTAATTTTGATATCCGTCAACAGCTCTAAAATTTCTTTAACTTCAGTGGCATCTCTCACGAACACATCATTATCGGGCGGAGCATCCGTTTCTGCGGTTTTAATGCGGCCGCTTTGGAGGTAAATATCATCGGGATTCACCTGATCCAACACGGCTTTCTGTACGGTTGTATTTAAATTCATAGAATAATAGAATCCGTACCCGATCACGGACAAAGCGATAACTATAATAGTAAGAAGATTAGCGGTGCGTTTTTTCATTGGCTTGACCCGTCCTTTTGTCCGTTACTTATTTATTCTCATTGTATATGAAATAGCGCCGACGACCAATACGAACCAAACAAAAGCTGTGCCCTATCGCTCCGGTTGTTCGGACAGAATATTTTCTGTTTGGCAAATTAAGGTGAAGGTATTAAAAATGCTTGTGTGTTGGTTAAAATTTGCATGTTGTCCTTAATGTAGTGTCATTCCTGCGGAAATGCGTAATTTAGTGGTCCAGTCTTAGGCTAGACAAAGGTCTAGCGAGAGATCACGACTTAAATCCATTATTACGTACTGTCGAAACTGCTAAGATAACTCTATGAAAAAGAGATTATTGATTGGAGTTGGCTATGATAAAACAACATGAAGGCAAAGGAACAAGCAGGAAGATGTGGAAGCGGTTCGGAAAAGGATTTGGAACACTAATCGGGTTGATATTATTGGCTATACTAGGAGGTTTTATCAATCATCAAATCAAATTAAACCAAGAAGCGGAGTTGTTTAAGCCGCTCGGTCAAATGGTTTCGGTAAACGGCCATGAGATGAGCGTGTATACGGAGGGGGAGGGGAGTGCCACTCTCGTTTTTTTAGCCGGAGGCGGAACGGCTTCTCCGATCTTGGATTTCAGGAGCCTTTATTCCCGATTAAGCGGCGAATATAAAATTGCGGTCGTTGAGCGTGCGGGATATGGATTCAGCGAGGTTGCGGATGTGCCAAGGGATATCGATACCGTGTTGGAAGAGACAAGGGATTCGTTGAGATTAGCTGGTGTAAAAGCACCTTATATTCTATTCCCCCATTCGATGTCTGGCTTAGAGGCCATATACTGGGCGCAGAAGCATCCCGAAGAAGTGTCGGGCATTATAGGACTCGATGCAGCAGTACCCGGTTCTTATTCCGATGTGAATGTTCCGAACAGTATTCTATTCGACTTATTCTCATTTGGAGCTAAAATGGGGATTACGCGGTTCATTCCGTCGATGATCGATGGTGAAGCGGCTATTATGGCAGGTACACTGACGGATCATGAAAAAGAGATTTATAAATCCGTCTACTATAGAAGAACGGAAACAAAACCTATGATAACGGAGATGGAAAGCGTAAAATCGAATGCCCGGAAAGTGAATGGCACGCCCTCCCCTCAAGTCCCGATGTTGTTCTTCACGTCGAACGGGAAGGGGACGGGAATCGCTACGAAGGAATGGCAGCAATATCAAAGGGACTTTCTAGCTACAGTAAAGGACAGTCAACAGGTCATCCTCGATTGCGGGCACTATGTACAAGATTTCGAGTATGAGACCATCGCGGCCCAAAGCAGCAAATTCATTAATACTCTCATACAGAACCGATGATTTATACTGGAATGACGAGCTAACGAAATAAGACAACTGAGCGCCGACGATACGGAGCCCTCGTATCTAGGTCATGTCCATATATTGGACCGATGATTAGTTCAAAGGAACAGCGATAGTCTAGGGCTTTATTTTCTAGTAAATCGAACCGGAAATAACATGGTTAATCTGCGGAGATGCTTTTATGGTCAATGGTATCCCATGACTAAGAGTACCCACAAGTAGCGGCATGTTATGGTCTTGTTTTTCGGATTTCCGCGGATTCTTCATCAATAGAGGAACTTTTGGGCCTTATTTTGGAGCAAACAGGGCAAAAAATGGCGATTTTCCGGTGATTTGAGAGAATAGCGCCATTTATGGCCTCTATTTCATGTCAAACGGGGGCTATTGCTCCAATAGCGCCCCTTTATACCCTTATATCTTAGCTTCTTCTGCGCTCGGCTCCCCGTTCCGTTATGTTTACGTTAATTCATTAACCTTCCACTAGTCGATGGGCATCGTTGTTTCAATTTCAGAGTGCAGTCTTAAACTTTATTCTTAAATCCAGCCCTTCTCCTCCGCCAGCCTGACGGCCTCGATTCGGTTTTTTGCGTCCAGTTTGTTCAAAATCTCCGAGATGTAATTGCGGACGGTTCCGTAAGAGAGATGCAGCACGGCGGCGATTTCACCGGCGGTCCGGCCCTCGGCCGCGAGCCTGAGAATCTCTTGCTCCCTTTCGGTGAGGGGGTTCGCCTCGCGGATGCTGCCGAAAACAAGCTCCGGCGACACTTCCCGGTGGCCGGCGACGACGCGCCGGATCGCTTCCGCCAATCGATCGCTCGGCTCGTCTTTAAGCAGATAACCCTGCACGCCCGCCTTCACGGCGCGTTCAAAATAGCCTGGACGCGCGAAGGTCGTCAATATAATAACCCGGCAAGAGGAATTTTGCTCTTTAAGGGCTTCCGCCACGTCCAGTCCGGTCATCCGCGGCATCTCGATGTCCATCAGGCATACATCCGGCTGCAGGCTTCGAATTTGGGAGAGTGCGTCGGCTCCGTCTCCGGCTTCGCCAACCACTTCGATATCGTCTTCCAGATCGAGCAGCGAAGCAAGGGCTCCCCGAAGCAAACGCTGGTCTTCGGCTATGACAATGCGAATCATGCGGGATCACCTTCTTGTTGTTCTTTGACGATTAACGGGACCTTGATGATCAGCCGGGTTCCCTCGGATTTATTCGCGCAGGAGGCTAAGGTTAACGTACCCTCAATCAGCGATAAGCGTTCGGCCATCCCTTTTAATCCGTTGCCTGGACTTGCGTGGTCCGTTGATGGAGTCCCCATCGCCCTCTCCGTTTCGCTTCCTGATCTGCACTCCAGTCCGATGCCGTCATCGGCAATCTCGAGGGTCACTTCGGAGGTAGCCGCCTCGATGTGGATGGAGCACTTCCGCGCTCCGCTATGCTTTACGATATTGGTGACGGCTTCTTTGATGCAGAGGCTGAGAATATTTTGCGTCAGCGCGGAAACGCCGGTTAGCTTGGGATCCCCGTCCACTCTAAGAGCGATATCCGCCGTGTGCAGCATATCCGTAGCTTCGGCCAATTCCTCGGCCACCGTCACGGCCCGCATGTCCGATACGAGCTCCCGTACCTGACGGAGGGCGGCTCGCGAGGTCCGCTGAATTTCTTGCGCCTCCAGCCGTGCCCGCTCCGGGTCCTTCACCACAAGCTTTTCGACAAGCTGGCTTTTTAATGTGATCAGGGATAAAGTATGTCCCAGCGTATCATGCAAATCGCGGGCGATCCGCATCCGCTCATCCCGCTTGACCAGGTCTTTGATCTGTTCATTGGCCCGGTCGAGCTCCTGCTCCAGGCGTTGTCTGCGGGTCATGGAACGTATGCCGAAAGGAGAGAGCATCATAATGAACAGAAAAGGGATCAAGAAAACCAAATCCGAGCTGGAAAAACTGTTCCAATGTACTATGATGGGCAGCAGCACAACCACCGCAAAAGCGATCATGCCGAAGTTGAATTTCCGATGATCGGTATACCAGCCGATAAAATTGGCGATGAAAAATCCCATAAAAAAGTTGTAAGGATCAAACGCCAGACTCAGTGCCAGGACGATCAGCATTTGCATAGCGAGCCAAAAGGAGAACGTCCTGCCGCTCGTAAAGTACAGCTGCCTGTAAGTGACGATAAACAGACCGAGAAGGGCATATCCGAGAACCATCTTGATGCCTTTCTCGTTCTGGAGGTTAATTATCGGAAGAGCAATATAAATCAGCCACATGTAAGCGAACAATCCGAATTTTTTAGGCAAAAACTGAAATCTTTCGGAGGCCATACTCTAGTACACCACTTCCTGTTTTTTTCGAATATACGAGGATAGTAGCATAAACAGGATCAGATAGCCTAGTAAAACGAATACGCTGTTCCAGCCGGGAGCCTGGCCGTGAACGATTCGCCAAGCGCCGTTGTTGAAATGATAGGAGGGCAGCCATTTACCAATCTCCTGAATGATCCGAGGGAAGCTGTCTATCGGCATCCACATGCCGCCAACCACGGCCATCAGCATGTATAGGACGTTGCTGATCCCGCTTGCCGTGTCAACGCGCCTCATCGTTCCGACCGTCGCACCCATCGCGAGAAACGGAAGCGAAGCGATCAGAATCCAGAGTCCGCTCTTCATCCAGGTTAAAAATGGCAGCGATATTCCGTTGATGAGCATTCCGGCGAGAAAGATAACCACAATGGAGAACAGATGCATAACGGTCTGCCCGAACATTTTGCCGAGGAAGTAGATTGACCCGGGAAGCGGCGTGATCCGCATGAAGGTCGCCCAGCCCTGGGTCCGTTCCTGTACGAGACGGATGCCCAGCGTCATAATGGCCGAGCCCATCACGCTGAAAGTGGTCATGGACATCAAATAATTAGCTTGCCACTGCTTGAGATCATCCCCGCCCGTATTGACCAGCCGGGTAAAAATGAAATAGAACATGATCGGCATGAGCAAGGACCAGAACACATAATAAGGGTTCCGCAGAATCCGCAGCATTTCGGCTTTGCATTGTTTCAAAATCATTTGTGTACGCATGCTACACCGCCTCCTCTTGGCTCATCGTCAACTGTTCAAAAGCGTCGTCCAACCGTCCCTGATCGATTCGGACGTCCCTGACGGGCAGCCTTCCTATGAAGATATCGGCAAGAGCCTCATCGGTATTGTCGGTCGTTACGTGGATCCGCCCGTCCCTGTCATAGCATTCCGCGATGGAGGGCAGCTCTTGCAGCCGTTTGCGAAGCTCGGGACCGTCCTGGTCGGATAGGAAGGAGAGCGAGCGCTTGACGATGCGCGACTTGATTTCGTCCGGCGTTCCGTCCGCAGCCAGTACCCCCCGATTGAAGAGAAGGATTCGGTTCGCGATATCGTCCGCTTCCTGCAGATAATGCGTGGTGAAAATAATGGTTTTGCCTTGCCCCGCCAATTCTCTTACGCTGTCCCAGAACCGCCGGCGCGACTGAATGTCGAGCCCCACGGTCGGTTCGTCGAAGAACAGCAGCTCGGGATTCCCGGCCAGCGCCATTGCAAAGCCCAGGCTTCGCTTTTGTCCGCCGGAGAGCTTCTCCGCATACCGGTTCAGATCGTCCGGGGTCAGGCCGGTTAATCGTACAAGAAAATCCATGTCCATCGGCTTCGGGTAGTATCCCCGGAAGAGCTCCAGCATTTCCCTGACCTTAAGCCGGTCCATGACGCTGACTTCCTGCAGCATCGCTCCGGTTTTTTCGCGTACCGCCTGATCCTTCGGATGCTTGCCGAAGAGCTTGACGGTTCCTCCCGTAGGCTCAAGCAGCCCCAGCAGCATGGAAATGGCGGTTGTTTTCCCCGCGCCATTCGGGCCCAGAATTGCCGTAATCGAACCTTTTTCTATCGTGAATGAAATATTGTCCACCGCTTTTTTGTCCTTGAAGGTTTTGCTGACCTGATTCATTTCGATGATCGCTTCCATGGAGCCTTCGCCTCCGCAAATCGTATTCGGTTCTTCTTCTTTAGAATACAAGATGGCGGGAGGCGGCATTAGTAAGGACTGTCATGACTTTCGGATGACAACTGTCATAAGAAGCGGAGGCTCCTGTATTACATATTTAACTTGTCCCGCATGGCCCACTCGCCGTCTTCCGGGATCGTCACCCGATTCTTCAAGCCCTCGGCGGCAAGGCGGGTGCGTAAATCACTGCGCGTGACCAGGCAGTGGTTGATGGCTTCCATATGCACGGCAATGACCTGCGTATCCGGCTCATAACGGCACAGCTGTACGACTTGATCGTCGTCCATGATAATCGGGTCGCCCGTAACGAAACGCGCACCGCCGGCGTTAACCACGATGATGTCCGGCCGATATTGGTCAAGGGTCAGCCGCACCTCGTCGCACCAAATGGTGTCTCCGGCGAGATATAAGGTTGGTTCGTTTTCGGCCCGGAACACGAACCCTGAGACTTGCCCCATCCACTGGCCGATTTCGCCGGTACCATGATGGCCGCCGGTGCGGGTCAGAGAGACGCCTCGGAACTCATAAGACTCCTGGATAGCAGTTGCGTTCGTGAAGCCCGCGGCGCCGAGATTTTCCTCGTTCCCCGGCTGGCACAACAGCGGCACGGTTTTGGACAGCCGATTGGCTGAGGCCGGGTCCCAGTGGTCAAGATGCAAATGGGTTACGACAACCGCATCCGGCTCCAGCCACGTTTCAACCGGCAGCGGCAAAGGAACAAGCGGATTTCGCCGGTCATTGGCCGAATTGATAATCGGCGGGTTCTCCCCGGCTTCCGAGAACATCGGGTCGATCAGAAACTTCACGTTACCGTATTCGAGCCACAGCGTGGCATTGCGAATCAATTGCATTTTCATCGATAAATACACCCCTTATGTTTGCCAATGTTATTTGTTACAATTTTTATTGTAACGGAGCTGTATTATACGCATGAATACTCCGGTGAAAAGAAACCTCGCGGAATACTTGCGCGATGAAAGGATGGACCGCCAATTGACGATACAACTCCCTGAACTCGACGATACGGATCTGCGGATATTGCGGATGATGCTGGAGGATGCCAGCCTTTCCTTCAAAGAAATCGGGCAAACGGTGCATTTGACCGGTCAGGCGGTTGGCGCACGGGTTCGGCGGCTACAGGATCTCGGCGTTATTGAAGGGTACACCCTGCGCTGGAACCCCGAGCGCGTCGGCTTATCGGTGCATGCTTTTGTGACGGTGTTTATGGCATTGGGGAAATCTCATCAGAAGTTTCGGGATTTTGCCGCAGCGAACGAAAGCGTGGTGGAAGCGCATCGGGTTAGCGGAGAAGGCTGCTATTGGTTAAGGGTGCGGGTGGACACGGCCGACAGCCTGAACGGGCTGCTGGATAGCCTGCTTGAGTTCGGCAATTACAAACTCAGCTTATCGATTGAACGAGTGAAATAGAAGAAACGTCAAAAAGCCTCCGGGAGAAATGAGTTCTCCCGGAGGCTTTTGCATTTCACTAGATTTCCTTCCGGCGGAAATAAAGGAGACCGGCCGCCAGGAAGAGCAGAAAGCTGCCGAGGATGGTAATGATCAGACTTTCGTACGGAAGATTTAGCGCGCCATAGTCATCCTGCCCTCTCGGCATCATTGCCAGAATCGGCTGTGCCCACGGATAAAAAGGGCCGATTTTGGCCGAATTGACGATCAGGATATTCGGTATGGTCAGCGACACGTTGACGGCGAGCGGCGCGGCGAAGCTGGACCAAAACAGCGAGATTCCGAGCTGCAGCGCCACCAGCGGCAGGCAGGCGATAAAGCCGCCGGCCAGGCTGACGGCAATCATGTGCCAAGGGATTGGCGTGCTGACGTTCTGCACCAGGGCGACCACCAGGAGAGCCGAGAGAAAGAGCAGCTGGGAGATCAGCAGCAGCACGGCTACGACCGTAAATTTAGCCAGATATACGGCCGTTCGGGATACCGGCAGCACAAGCAGCTGCTTCCAGCCGCCGCCGGTATGTTCATAGCGGCAAATAAACGCCGGAAACAAGCCGGACATAATCGGCAGGAACAAAAGGGCGTGCAGCATCGACATGCCTGCGATGATCAATGGCCACGGATTCTCTCCGAATCGAATGTCGACGAGGACGCCGATCAGCGAGGAAAGAACCGGACTGGCGAGCAAAACAAGCCACAGGCGGGATTTGGACATTTTTAACCGTTCCGCCGCAAGCACCTTGAGGAAGGTTCTCATGTTAATCGACATCCTTTCGGTTGAAATGGATCAGTCCGACGAGCCAAATGACTGCGCCAGCCGCGATACCGGCGGCAATGAACCACTCCCGGTGCGGACTTACGTATCCGAAGGTCGGCCAGTTGAGCGGGAACCACTTCGATAGATTCAGAGTAAACGGAGATACGATAGCTGCAGTTACGCCCAGGGATACCGGCAGAGCCTGATTGCGGAAGGTCAGAGACAACCAAAGCTGAAGCGCGAGCAGCGGCAAAGCCGCCAGAAACGGGAAGAAACCCAAGGTAAGAAGATCGCTGTACGGCATATCCGTGTTGAAGCCGAAAATCAGCCCCAGTATAACGGTCCCCAGCGGCAGCAGAAAGCAGGAAACTACCAGCAGGATGAAACACAGCAGAAATTTGGCGCCGAAAACGGCCGTACGCGAGATCGGCAGGGCAAGCAGCTGCTTCCAGGAGCTCATCTGGTGCTCCACATTGGCTACAAGCGAGCTGACCAGCGTACATCCGAGATAGAGCGAGATGGGCACAAAGAGGGAAATATCGTCGATCAACCCGCCCCAGGGATCAGCCTTATGCAATTTCATCATATAGTCGAAGCGAAAGCCGTAATTCAGCGCCTGCATGACGACAAGCCCGACCGGCGCGAGAAAGATCAGGAACCAGATTCCCTTGCGGCGGATTTTCAGAAAGTCCGCGGCCAGCGAACGAATCATCATGACGCGCTTCCCTCCCCGATGACCTGCATAAAGATGTCCTCCAAGGACTTCTTGTTCTGCTCGACCCGGTAGATGGAATGCCCGTTTTCCACCAGGCTTTTGACGATGGCCGCCACCTGAGGGTCTTTCATGCCGGGAAAAATCAGCTTTCCTTGCTGAAGCGTTCCGATAGCTCCGTGATCGCGGGCGATCCACAGCGCGGCATCCGGTTCGGATACCATCAACTCCATATTGTGCGCCGACTGCAGCCGCAGATTTTCAATCGTATTCTGGAATACCATCCGGCCTTCGCGGATAATCCCGACGGTATTGGCCATGAGTTCCACTTCTCCAAGGAGGTGGCTGGACACCAGAACGGTAATGCCGAATTGCTTCGGCATGCTTTTGATCAGCTCGCGGATTTCATGAATCCCGGACGGGTCAAGCCCGTTCGTCGGTTCATCCAAAATGAGCAGTTCGGGGTTCCCGAGCAGGGCGGCCGCGATGCCAAGCCGCTGTTTCATGCCAAGCGAGAAGCCCTTGACGGGTCTGCGGGCCTCGCCGCTTAAAGAAACGATCTCGAGCACTTCATCGATTCGGGACTTGGGCACGTCCAAAATTCGCCGGATCGCTTCAAGATTGTCGACGGCGCTCAGGTGGCCGTAATACGACGGATACTCCACCAGCGAACCGATCCGTCGCAGAATCTCCAATTTATCCTTGCGCAGATCATTGCCGAAGACACGGATCGATCCGGCCGTCGGCTGGATCAGGCCCAGCAGCATCCGGATTGTCGTCGTTTTTCCGGCTCCGTTCGGACCAAGAAAGCCATAGATATCGCCTTTGGCAATCTCCAGGTTCAAATCGTCCACGGCGGGACGTCCCTTATATTTTTTCGTAAGTCCTTGCGTTTGAATAATCCATTCACTCACGATTCATCACCTCGGGAACCATCATATCGCCCGAAGGTTAAAGGCGGAGAAGGCGCTAGTTTAAGTTTTGTTTAAAAATCTCTCAAACGGCCCTTTGTGTGCAAATTCCTGTATATCTACAGTTTGTCGCGGCTGATCTCCTCACTTTATCCTTTCATTATCGGATAGATATAAAAACCCGTGCCCGCGCCCGACGACTCCGTCTCCCTCGCAAGGCCCATCTCCCGCAGCAGCAAATCGACGATTTGCAGGCCAAGTCCGGCGCCGCCGGAGGCAGAGCCGGCGTTCATGCCCGGACCGCGGTCGCTGATGGCGAGGGTTGCTCCGTTTCTCCGCGAAACCACGCGGATGCCAACATACTTGCCTGAGCCGGCGTGGCGCACCAGGTTCTGGAACAGGTTATCCAACACCCGGCGGAAGCCCTGCTCGTCAATCCGCCAGTACAGCGGTTCCTCAGGCAGATCGATGTCGGCTTCGATCCCGGCTTTTTCCCATACCGGATACCAAGCGGCCGCGCTTTCCCGGACGATCCGCAGCACGTCGCGTTTCTCCAGGTTTAGTACGTATCTGCCGCTGGAGAGCAGGTTGTACGACAGCAAATGGTCCATCAGTCCGGAAAGGTCCTTAATCTTTGTCTCCATCAGCGAGAGCGATCGCTGCCCTTGCTCGGACAAAGGCTCCTCCTGAAGCGAATAAAGATGACTGGCCATGACGGTGAGCGGCGTTCGCAGATCATGCGAAAGATGGCTGATCAGGCTTTTGCGCAAATCCTCTTCTCCGCGCTCCCGCATCCGGCTGTACTCGAGTTCGGCTACCATATGGTTAAAGGCCAGCTCGAGTCTGCCGATTTCATCGGGACGCCCTTCCGCGATAGGGGCGGGAATTCCGTTCTCCCCGGTTCGGGTCATACCCGATTCCAGCCGCAGCAGCCTTTTGCGAATATCCCGGAAGAACAACAAGGAGATCAGTACAAAAGAGCCAAGCATAATGGCGAGGAAAAATCCGTAAAATCGGTCGTCGCGCGGACGGTCCGAATCATCCGGCCGCAGGAAACGACGAGGGAGCTCAAACACCATGAAACCCTGCCGTTTTTGCGCGTCTCCGCCGATAAAAGCAACGATCGTAAAAGGATCGGCGTCGACTCTTTGTTTCATAAACGCGATCGTATCTTCCACAGACCATATTGCGGGCACCGTCGTTTGCTCCGGAAGCTCCAGCCCGGTTTTTCCCCCGGAATCGACCCAAAATAAAGAGGCGTCGGGATACTTTCCCTTCAATTTGCGGAACCGGGCATCGATGACCGCAGGGGTTGCCGAGTCCAGGCCCAGCGCCTCCTTATGCCAGGTGTTTTCAAGGTCAAGCCCGCTGCCGTAAAGCAGTTTGCCGCCGGGATGATGGGGGTATATCAGTGTGTTGACTCCCCAGGAAGCGAAGAAACTGATCGGGATCAAGATGGGGATGAAGACCAGCGCCGTAAAAATAATCAGAACATATCTCGTCATTAGCGATTGGCGGAACTTTTGCGTATTCTGCAGCCTCATGCTCTCACCCGGTACCCGATCCCGCGGATCGTTTCGATGACCTCGGGGTTGGCGGGATCCCGCTCAAGCTTCTCCCGCAGGTGACGGATATGTACCATCAAGGTTTTATCCCCGTCGAGATAAGCCTCGTTCCAGACGGCCTCGTAAATTTGCTCTTTGGTTAAAATCTGGCCTAAATGGCGCAGCAAATAGACAAATATGTGGAACTGCTTCCCCGTCAGCACGATTTCTTCGCCGGTTTCATGATTTACGATGCGGTTTTCCGCCTCGTAGACCAGCAGATGCTTCAGCTTCAGCGGTTCCGCCGAAGCGGGATTGCCGCTTCGGCGAAGCAGCACCTCGATCCGGGCCGCCAACTCGTCCGGATGGAACGGCTTGGTCAAATAATCGTCGGCGAACTCCAGTCCGTGGAGCTTGTCGTCGATTGAGGAGCGGGCCGTCAGCATCAGCACCGGCAGGGCGGGGTACTGCTTTTTAAGCCGCTGGCCGACGGTGAAGCCGTCGAGTCCCGGCAGCATCACGTCAAGAATGGCCAGACGGCAGGCCGCCGCTTCCTCCACGGCGTGCTCGCCGCTGGTCAGCCAGGTGACGCCGTAGCCGCGTTCTTTTAATATTCGATTGACCCATTCGCCGATTTCCGGGTCGTCTTCAATATATAGCAAATGAATGTTTGTCATGGTTCATTTCCTCCTACCCCTATTTTGGCAAATTACGGGCAAAAAAGAAACGGGACGTTAAACCGTCTCCGGGATATAATGGCGATATCGACTTATTGATTAGGGCGATGTTGTATGCCAATCCATGATTTGAAGGTGGGAGGATGGAATTCCGTGTCTCAAGAAGAAGTACTAAAGTTGATCGCAAGCATTTCGCCTCAAGCAAAGGATTATGTCAATCGGGCCTTTGAAAATCATCAGGTTGAAATCATCGATTCGATATGTACCGTGCACAACCAAGGCGTATTTTTGATGGTCGATGCGGAAGACAGCTGTATTTTCTACGCGTCGTTTGTTCACGAAGAGGGTATAGAAGAGATTTTGAACGAAATACATAACAAGACCGGCGAATTTGTATCCAAAACCAAAGACAAGGAAATATGTTTTAACGTGTTCGGAGGTAATCCGACAATCATTAATCTCGTAAGGCGATTAGGTTTTAAGCCGGATATGGAGGGTTGGCACCTTGAATATACCGGGAAACAAATAATTCCCCCAGTGACGAATTTTGATTTGACGGAGCAAGGCTTTGAGAGCCAAATGCTGGAGGGCTTTATTGATCTATTCGATAGCGCTTATTATCAATTAAATGTGGACAACGGTTGGCCCACGAATGGTCATGCCGTAAATCGGGAGAACTTCCGCAAAGAACTCCTTACTTTGAGTCAATCCCGTCAAGTCCGTTCGTTTTGGCTCAATCAAGAATTGATCGGGGCTTACATTATTCAGGATCATTATATTACGGACCTCGTTGTAAAGCCGAAATATCAGAATAAAGGATTTGGCGGATATATATTAGCCTGCTGCGTTGGAGAGGCAGCTGTAAACCGTGCCGCTAAAAATATCAGGCTGCGCGTTGCAAAATCGAATGTTGGCGCCAAGCGGTTATATGAAAGGAACGGCTTTGCGGAGATTGCCTGCTTTGCGGAGCATACTTATGAATAGACAGGACGACCTCTCAAATGCGAAGAAACCTTCTTCGCATTTTTTATTTGTTCACCATGGGGACGATTTATTTGTGATTGAAATCACGAGCCTGTGAATTCTCCTATGTTAACTTTGATGCGAGAACAATTATCATTCAAATTTTATGAATTAAGGCGGCGGTGCGGATGAGCAAGTTTATCGATTTGCGCAAAACCGTATTTGAGCTGTGTTCGGCCGATCCCGAAATCCTGATCATCATGGAGGAACTGGGCTTCGAGCAAATCGCCAAACCGGGCATGCTGCAGACGGCCGGACGTTTTATGACCATCCCCAAGGGAGCCAAGATGAAGAAGCTGGATATAGACGCGATAAAAACGGCGTTTCGCAACAGAGGTTACGAAATCGTGGAATAGAGGAAGAAAGGCACGCAACATTTCAACTTTTTAAGGAGGAACCATTATGAGCGAATTGATCAATAATCGTGAACATGGCGCACCGGAGCAGTCGCACCGGCAGGAGATGCTGAAAGAGATCATCAAGCAGCTTCACCAGGGCAAAAGCGTGGAGGAAGTCAAAGCGCAATTCGAAGAAGCGGTAGGTGACGTAACGGTCACGGAAATCTCGGCTTTGGAGCATGCGCTGATGGAAGAGGAAGGCATCCCGGTGGCGGAAGTGCAGCGGCTATGCTCGGTGCATACGGCGATTTTCAAAGGATCGATTGAAGAAATCCACCGCTCGTCGAAGCCTAAGGATCAGCCAGGGCATCCGGTTCACACCTTCAAGCTGGAGAACCGGGAAATTGAAAAGCTCGTCAATTTCAAAATCGAACTGCACAAGGATAAATTCGCGAAAGAAGACGCGTCAGAGACGATCTATAAGCTGATCGAAGACCTGAACCTGTTGCTGGATCTCGATAAGCACTATAGCCGGAAAGAAAATCTGTTGTTCCCTTACCTGGAGAAGTACGGCATCTACGGGCCGACGAAAGTCATGTGGGGCGTGGACGACGGCATTCGCGCGATGATCAAGGAAGTCAAGGGGAAGCTGGTAAATTACACCGGAGACAAGGAAACCCTGGTCGTTGACCTGGAGCGGATCATCAGCGAAGTGAACGAAATGATCTTTAAGGAAGAAAACATCTTGCTGCCGATGGCGCTCGAGAAGCTGACGGAGGACGAATGGGTGAAGATCGCGCGTGAAAGCGACGAAATCGGCTTCTGTCTGACTGCGCCGGATCAGGAATGGATCCCTGACCGCGTTCCGCTGCCGGACCATGGGCAAGAGGGGGAAGGCAGCGGCGAATCCGCGGAAAACCGGGGTGAAACGCCGCAGGGCTACGTCAAGTTCGAGACCGGGATTTTGTCCATGGAGCAGTTGGAATCGGTGATGAACCATCTGCCTGTGGATCTGACGTTTATTGACGAGAACGACGTCGTCCGTTATTTCTCCCATGGCAAGGAACGGATTTTCGCCCGCACCAAAGCCGTCATCGGCCGCACCGTCCAGAACTGCCATCCGCCGCAAAGCGTGCACATCGTCAATGCCCTGTTGGATGATTTCAAGGCAGGGAAAAAGGATGCGGAGGATTTCTGGATTCAAATCAAAGATAAATTCGTCTACATCCGGTATTTTGCGGTGCGCAGCGAAGACGGACGATATCTCGGCACCTTGGAATTTACGCAAAACATTGCTCCGATCCGCGCTCTGGAAGGACAAAAACGCATTATGTCTTAATCGTCCGCCCCGATTCCCGCTACCTGCGAGAGTCGGGGCGTTTTTACGCCGGGGCCGCTGTAAGCTTCATCCAATTCCCCTCCGCTGTGATCTTCTTCATATCCCGAAAACCCTTGTTTTTATTGGGATTTCCCCAAAACTCCGTCTCTTGACCGAACGTAAGGGTTCGCTTATAGTTGGTACGTAGGCTCAAAATACATCTAAGAACGCGCATTCCCATCGATAAGAGACGCATTTCAGTTGCAGAATATTATTTGAAAAAAGGTGGCTTGTAAAATGTCTGAAAAAATCTACATTGGTGTAGACCTGGGCGGTACGGCGGTCAAAGTCGGCATTTGTAATGAAGAGGGTCAGCTTCTTCATACTTATGAAGGGCCCACGGAAGTCGATAAAGGAGCGGACACGATCGTCGGTAACATTGAACGGTACGTACGTCTGGTTGTCGAGCAATCTCCTTTCGAGTGGGATCAGGTTGCCGGTGTCGGCGCAGGGGTTGCAGGCTTTACGAATGTCCGCGAGGGCATCATTATTCTGGCCCCGAATGTAGGTTTAAAGGATTTTCCAATTCGTGAAATTCTGGAGAAGCGCTTAGGCAAGCCGATCAAAATAGATAACGACGCCAATGTGGCTGCCCTCGGGGAAGCTTGGGGCGGCGCCGGCAAAGGCGTTGAAAATTGCGTGTGCTATACGCTCGGAACCGGCGTTGGCGGGGGCATCATTATTAACGGCAAAATTTATCAGGGCTTCTCCGGCATGGCCGGTGAGCTGGGACATATGTCCGTTGTGCCCGATCTTGAAGCGATCGGTTGCGGCTGCGGCCAAATGGGTTGCCTGGAAACCGTGTCTTCGGCAACCGGGATTATCCGCATGGCTAAGGACGCCGTAGCGCGCGGCGACCGGACCTCCCTGTCGCTCGTGGAGAACATTATGGCGAAGGACGTCTTTGACGCCGCCAAAGCCGGCGACGAAGCCGCCATTCGGATCGTCAACCGCGCCGCTTATTACCTCGGCAAATCGATGGCCGCCGTTGCCGTCGTATTGAATCCGGAGTTGTTCATCGTTGGCGGAGGCGTATCCAAAGCCGGAGACATCTTGTTTAACGAAGTCAGCAGCGTATTTGCGAAGCTGACACCGGAACCGGCACAAAGAGGCATGAGAATCGTGCCGGCTACACTTGGCAACGACGCCGGCATGGTAGGCGCAGCCGGATTGTTCTTGCGTTCTTAAGAACGGAACTTTGTCCCGTTATGGTTAGTTGAGTTTTATTGTTATCGTTAAAGAATTAGGCAAGAGTGTGAAATGCTCTGGAAGAAACGCTAGTGGTCGCCTTTGTGAGCGGATTTCAGCCTCCTCTGAATTTATCCATTCAAAGAAATCAGCGAACAACAGCGATCGGAAGAGTATTTCACACGGCTGCCTTTTTTCTGTAACGAAGGCATTCTGCTTTAATAAAGGTGTTCTTCATTTATAATAGATAGAGAACAGGAGTTCCGCGAGGAGGGAAAAGAAATGCCGGATAAAGAAACCAGCTCAGTAGCCAATCTTATTATTATTACAGGGATGTCGGGTGCGGGGAAATCGCTTGCCGTTCGAAGCTTGGAGGATCTCGGTTTTTTCTGCGTGGACAATTTACCTCCGGTGCTGATTCCTAAATTTGCCGAGTTGATCGAGCAGTCCAAGGGGAAAATCGCCAAGGTTGCGCTTGTCATCGACTTGCGGGGCCGGGAGTTTTTTACCGCGCTGGCCGAATCGCTCGGATATATCAAAGATCATTTTACCATTAACTGTGAAATTTTGTTCCTAGATGCGACCGACGCTATTCTCGTGCAAAGATACAAGGAGAGCCGGCGACGGCATCCGCTTGCGCCGGAAGGCATGCCGCTCGAAGGCATCCAGTTGGAGCGCAAAATGCTCGACGAACTTCGGATGTCGGCTACTCAGGTCATCGATACGAGCATTATGAAGCCTGCCCAACTGAAAGAGAAGATCATTTCCCGGTTTTCTCATTTGGAGAGCAACAACTTATCCGTGAATATAACCTCCTTTGGATTTAAATACGGAATTCCGATCGACGCCGATCTGGTGTTCGACGTACGTTTCCTGCCGAATCCTCATTATATTGAACAGCTTCGTCCACACACCGGACAAGATGCCGATGTATATGAATATGTTATGAAGTGGCCGGAGACGCAGGTTTTCTTAACCAAGCTGTTAGATATGCTGCATTTCCTGCTCCCTCAGTATCATAAAGAGGGCAAAAGCCAGGTAATCATCGCAATCGGCTGTACCGGCGGCAAACACCGCTCGGTGGCGATTGCCGAATATCTGGGCAGGATGCTGGGAACCAGCGAAACGGAAACGGTCCGGGTCAGCCATCGGGATGAGGGGCGGGACCGGCAGTAACTCGATTTTAAGAGGTGAACCATAAAGTGATACATCGGGCCAAGGAAGGAAGAGTTCCGCGAATCGTCGTAATGGGCGGGGGAACAGGGTTGTCCGTCATGCTTCGCGGGTTGAAGGAGAAACCGCTCGATATCACGGCTATTGTGACGGTAGCCGACGATGGGGGCAGCTCGGGAATCCTCCGCAGCGAACTGCAAATGCCGCCACCCGGCGATATTCGCAACGTATTGACTGCGCTGGCCGACGTCGAGCCTTTGTTATCGGATATGCTCAGCTATCGCTTTGCATCCGGGTCCGGACTAGCGGGCCACAGTTTGGGCAACTTAATCTTAGCGGCGATCACGGACATCTCCGGCGATTTCGTGACGGCAGTCCGGGAACTAAGCCGTGTTTTTGCCGTTCGCGGGCGCGTTTTGCCGGCGGCGGGCCAGGCGGTGGTGCTGCATGCGGAAATGGAAGATGGCAGCATCGTGACCGGGGAATCGAAAATTCCGGAAGTTCGGGGCAAGATCAAGCGGATTTTCCTGGAGCCGGAAGAAGTCGAACCTTTGCCTGAGGCGGTTGAGGCGATTCGGGATGCCGACGCGATCTTGATCGGGCCGGGCAGCTTATATACGAGCATCATTCCGAATCTGTTGGTCCCGAAACTGGCGGAAGCGGTTCTGGAAAATACGGAAGCGATCAAAATTTTCATCTGCAACGTGATGACGCAGCCCGGGGAAACCGATAATTATACGGTAAGCGATCACTTGCAGGCGGTTTACAACCATGTCGGCCATCATTTATTCGATTATGTGATCGTGAACGACGGCGAAATTCCTACGCAGGTTCAGGATTTTTACGCCGAAAAAGGCGCCAAGCCGGTGCAGGTCGATTGGGACAACGTCACCGGCCAAGGCTATAAAGTCATCGCCGATACGCTGGTGATGTTCCGCCGTTATTTGCGTCATGATGCGGACAAACTGAGTCATCATATTTATCAGCTGGTTCAAGACTGGATTATTAGAAAGAGGTGAGTCCCTTGTCATTTGCGGCGCAAACCAAAAAAGAGCTGACCTTGGTCGAAGCTTCCGATTGCTGCGAGCAGGCCGAATTATCTGCGCTGATCCGGATGAACGGTTCGGTTCAGGTTTCGAACAAAAAAGTCGTTTTGGATATCTCCACGGAAAACGCCGCGATCGCAAGGCGGATTTACTCTTTGCTGAAAAAGCATTTTCAGGTGCACACCGAATTGCTTGTCCGCAAAAAGATGCGCCTTAAGAAAAACAACGTTTATATCGTGCGAATTCCGGCCCGGGTGCAGGAAATACTGAAGGAACTGAAAATTGTTTCGGAAGGTTTTATTTTTACCCAGGGGATTAATCCGGAGCTTACCCGGAAAAACTGTTGTAAGCGGGCTTACCTGCGCGGAGCCTTTATGGCCGGCGGTTCGGTGAACAATCCGGAAGGCTCTTCGTATCATCTGGAGATTGCCTCCATGTACGAAGAACACTGCCAGGCGCTGGTCGATCTGGCGAATGAATTTCACCTTAACGCCCGCTGCATCGAGCGGAAAAAAGGCTTCATCTTCTACATCAAAGAAGGCGAGAAGATCATCGAGCTGCTGAGCATTATCGGGGCGCATCAAGCGCTGTTCAAATTCGAGGATGTGCGGATCATGCGCGATATGCGCAATTCCGTCAATCGCATCGTGAACTGCGAAACGGCCAATTTGAACAAAACGATCGGAGCGGCCGTCCGCCAAATCGATAATATCAAGCTGCTGCAGAAGGAAATGGGCCTTGAAAACTTGCCGGATAAGCTTCGGGAGGTCGCCGAGGTTCGTTTGGCCCATCCCGACATGAATTTGAAGGAAGTGGGCGAGATGCTGAAGGGAACAGTTAGCAAATCGGGCGTCAACCACCGGCTGCGCAAAATTGACGAACTGGCGGAAAAAATTCGCGGGGGCTGAAATTGTTTGGCTAGTGTGTTGCATGGTGGATATGCTATAATGATATAAATTATAATGTCTACGAATATGAGGAATGACGACTGAATTCGTAATAGGGGGTAAAGTTTGATGGTTAAAAATCCGGTAACCGTTCGATTGAAAACGGGGCTGCATGCTAGACCGGCTGCGCTTTTCGTTCAGGAAGCGAATAAATATTCATCGGAAATCTTCGTTGAAAAGGACGATAAAAAAGTCAACGCAAAGAGCATCATGGGAATCATGAGCCTTGCAATCAGCACCGGAACCGAGATTTACATAAGCGCTGAGGGCGCGGATGCGGAGCAGGCTGCAAACGCTTTAATCAATTTGGTCAGCAAGGAAGAATTGGAGAACCAATAATAGTTCGAGTTTTCCATAAACAAAGGGGATGTTTTCGCGGCGTAAAGCGAATTCATCCTTTTTTTATTCATTTTTTCGGGCATGCTGCAACATTTGTCCATAACCTCTCGTATAGAAGTTAAAATCATCCATTCCATGGAGGTCATGAAAAATGAAAAAGTGGATTAAGCCTGTAGGATCCGTTATGATTGCCGGAGCGCTGATCGTGGGGGGAACCTTTCTTTCCGGAGCGTACAGCCCGGTAGCCCCGGCTTACGCCGATGGGGACATGCAGAAAAATGTGCTTAGCGTAGTAGGCAGCGGCGAAATTTCCGTGAAGCCGGATGTAGCGTATGTTTCGATTGGCGTCGTAACCAATGCGAATACCGCTAAGGAAGCGCAAAGCACCAATGCGACGCAGGTCGGCAAAATCACCAAACTGCTCAAAGAAACTTGGGGCATCAGCGACAAAGATATCCAAACGGGGCAGTTCTATGTTCAGCCTAACTACACTTACAGCGACAAGGACGGCCAGCAAATTAAAGGATACTCCGCGCAGCATACGCTGGACGTAACTTACCGGGATTTGTCCAAAATCGGACAATTGCTTGACGCCGCTTCGGCAGCCGGAGCCAATCGAATCGACAACGTGCGTTTTGGCGTAGAAGACCCGGATCAATTCCAGGATCAAGTCATCCAAAAGGCAATGGCCGATGCCAACCGCAAAGCCGCTTCGATCGCCAAGGCCGCCGGCCGTCAACTCGGAATCGTACTGAGCATCAGCCAATCCGAAGCTTCGACGCCGATTTTCATCCAAAACAAAGCGCTCAGCCTTGGCGCCGCCGATGCCGCCGCCAGCACTGCCGTAGAGCCGGGAGAAATCGACGTGCAAACATCGCTTAGCGTGATGTATGAATTGAAATAACAAATCTCTCCTTTCGATGCGTTCCGTTTCAGCTTAAACGCCCCAATTCCTTATGGAACGGGGCGTTTTTTATGTACCCTTTCCGGCCTGAATCCCCTCATGTCGAAGGACCCAGAAAAGTGTTGTAACCCGCGCCAAAACAAGGTATAGTGAATATGCAAAATTGAATCTGTGAATTTGATTGGGCCGTACCAATGGATATGGCTTTTTTTAATGAATGAATGGCTTTATTACTATAGAAGGAGTTGATGCATGAATGATTGAACTGGCCGGAGTGGAGAAACACTTTGGGGGACAAGTCGTTGTGCATCCGCTTTCGCTCAACATCAAGGAAGGGGAATTCCTTACTTTGCTGGGCCCAAGCGGCTGCGGCAAAACGACGATTTTGCGGATGATTGCGGGGTTCGAACAGCCGACGGCAGGAAAGATTTTGCTGGACGGCGCCGATCTCACCAGTCTTCCGCCAAACCGCAGGGATTTGAACCTTGTTTTTCAGCATTACGCTTTGTTTCCGCATATGACCGTGGAAGAGAACATTGCCTTTGGATTGAAAATGAAAAAAATGGCGGTCAAAGAGCAGCGCGAACGCATTCAAGAAGCGGTAGAGATGACGCAGCTTACTCCGCTGATTAAGCGTTATCCGCATCAGCTATCCGGCGGGCAGCAGCAGCGGGTGGCGATTGCCCGCGCCATTGCCAATAAACCGAAGGTGCTGCTGCTTGACGAACCGCTTGGCGCTCTCGATTTGCAGCTCAGAAAGAGTCTGCAATCCGAGCTGAAGCAGCTGCAGCGCAGCCTGGGCATTACGTTCGTTTATGTGACCCACGATCAAGAGGAAGCGATGATGTTATCCGACCGGATCGTGATCATGAACAACGGACAAGTCGAGCAAATTGGCACGCCTCGCGAGATTTACGCCTCGCCGTCCACTTTGTTTGCGGCCACGTTTGTCGGGGAGAACAATATTTTTTCCCGGGACGGCCGTCTGTTCGCCGTTCGCCCCGAGAAGCTTGCGGCTTCGCCGGAAACGGCAGAAGCGCAGCAAACCGGTGAAGTGCTGGACGTGCTCTATTTGGGAGGCATTCATAAGCTGATCGTTCAGCTCGATAACGAGCCGATGACCGTTTCGATCATTTTGGATTCTTCGGACGACCATGCGTGGACAATCGGAGACCGAGTCGGGGTGAATTGGAAGCTGGGCGACGAGGTGGTAATCGGATCATGAAAAGATCAAATCTGAGCATGCTTCCGGTTTTGCTGTGGCTTAGCTTGTTTCTGGTCGTTCCGATGCTGATCGTGGTCGGCATTTCGTTCATGAGCCGCGACGATCTGGGGAATGTGGTATTTCATTTTAGTCTTGAGGGATATAAGTTGTTTTTTGACCCGCTGTATCTGGGCATTTATTGGGATACGATTGTGCTGTCCGTGTCGACGACCGCGATCTGCCTGCTGCTCAGCTATCCGCTGGCTTATTATATTGCGAATGCCGGACCCAAAAGGCAAACATGGGGGCTTGTGCTCGTTACCATCCCATTTTGGATCAATTTCCTGATCCGTACCTATGCTTGGGTTCTTTTGCTGCGTACGCAGGGCATCGTCAACAATCTGCTGGTCGACATCGGATTCATTCATGAACCGCTGCAGATGTTATATACCAAAGGAGCCGTACTGCTGGGTATGGTATACACCTTTATTCCGTTTATGGTGCTGCCGATTTACGTCGCTTTGGAGCAAATGGACAAAAAGCTGCTGGAAGCGGCCAGCGATCTTGGCGCGTCCGCTTGGCGAGCTTTTTGGCATATCACACTGCCGCAGACCAAATCCGGGATCATGACGGGGTGTGTCCTGGTCTACGTTTCGACAACCGGGATGTTCGTCGTGACGGATATTCTTGGCGGCGCCAAATCCGCGA
Source organism: Paenibacillus terrisolis (assembly GCF_056171975.1). Taxonomy (NCBI): domain Bacteria; kingdom Bacillati; phylum Bacillota; class Bacilli; order Caryophanales; family Paenibacillaceae; genus Paenibacillus; species Paenibacillus terrisolis. Next base: position 44,709 of record NZ_JBKFGG010000052.1, read on the forward strand.
TGATCAGCAATATTATTCAGAGCCAATTCCTGGGGGCCAGAAACTGGCCGTTCGGTTCGGCGTTGTCGGTGATTTTCGTCATTACGTCGCTGATCCTGATCGGTATGTTTAATAAGGCGATGACCTCCAAGTATCAGAAGACACGGGAGGTGCGCTCATGAAGACGAAAAATCATCCGCTGCTGGGCGTACACTCTTTGATTATGTTTATTTTCATCTATGTGCCTATCGCGTTTATCGTAGCCTATTCTTTTAACAGCTCCCGGCTTGCCGCCAATTGGACCGGTTTTACGTTCGACTGGTACGTTTCGTTATTCGACAACCGGCATGTGATGGAGGCGCTCAGCAACAGCTTGACGGTAGCGATCATTTCGACGATCGTGTCGACGGTGCTGGGAACCTTTGCGGCTCTGTCGATGCGCCGGGCAGGCAGGAAGACCAAGGCCGGGATGGGCGGGCTTTTGTATTTGCCGATCATCATTCCGGATATCATTATGGGTTTGTCTCTGCTGGTGCTGTTTACCCAGCTTCATATGCCGCTTGGCAAAATGACGATCATTATCGCGCACATTACCTTTAGTTTGTCCTATGTATACGTTGTGGTGTCGACCCGGCTCATGGGCATGGGCAAACAGCTTGAGGAAGCGGCCCAGGACCTGGGCGCGGGAGCATGGCAAACGTTCCGTCATGTTACCCTGCCGCAAATCATGCCGGGGATCGTGTCCGGGGCGATTATTGCTTTTACGCTGTCGCTCGACGACTTTATGGTTAGTTTCTTTGTAAGCGGACCGGACTCAACCACCTTGCCTATTTATATTTACGGTCAGGTCAAACGGGGTATTTCCCCGGAAATTAACGCGCTGTGTACGATTTTGATTTTGGTGACCGTCACTTTGATATTCCTGGCTCAATTTATGCTGAACCGGGGCAAGGGACAGAAGAAGCAGTCGGTACTGCCGTTCTAAGCCGGAAAAACCGGGGGAATTGGCGGGGGGCATCTGACGCAGTGAGTGCTTGAAACATAACGGCTGAACACAACGGCACAACCTGACTGCGGAAGCTAACTGCAGAAGTTAACAGCAGGAATTAACTGCGGAGGCTAACTACTTAAGCTAACTGGCACGGAAGATTAATGCGAACTAAGTGCAGAGCTTAACAACAGAACTTAACAACAGAACTTAAAAACCTAACAGCAAAACTTAACAGCAAAACTTAACAGCAAAACCTAACTGCAAAACTTAACAGCAAAATGCAGCTAGAATAAAAAGTGGACATCTCTTAGTGTCAAACAGATAATTGAATCTAATAAGACGAAGAGGTGCCAAAAATG
>NZ_JBKFGG010000053.1:0-32249 GCF_056171975.1 Paenibacillus terrisolis
AGCTCTGAAATGGTGGTCTATCACTTCCATTTTAACCTACGGTGTGCGAACAGGGGCTGCCTTTCGTTCATCTTAACTAATTTAAGCAAAAGGAGGATTTACGGCGATTTAACTGGAAAGGCTCTCACTAATTTCGGCAAACGAGGTAGTCTCCGGCCTAAATCGATGATTTAGCTGGAGGATTTCCAGTTCGTGTTCGTCCAGATTCAATAAGGGGCCAATTAACAGGAGAATTTCCAGTTCGTGTGGTTCCATCGTTAGAAAGTGGTGTGAAGAGTCTATTATGAGTTGACGCTGAACTAGGCCGCAAGCCAAGCCGCAAGCGCCAAAGCGATGATCCGGGCGGTGCTGGTGAGGATGAAATTTTGCACCACCAGTTTAAAGGTGTGCTGCTTCGTCGGCTGTTCATAGAAGCGCCGATTGTTCTTTCTCACAGGAATCAGAGTGCACAACACCAACAGAAGAATAAGCGGGTTCACCTTAAGCCATCCAAGGACGATGAGATCGGCATAAGAGGCGTAATACAAGACTTTGAACAACACCAGCGCACGGGGTCTGCCGATGTAGACGGGGAGCGTGTATCTTCTGTTCTCGATATCCTCTTCGATATCGCATATATTGTTCGCCAGCATGATATTCGCAATGCCGAGGATCGCCGGAATCGCGATGAGAAAGACCAGCAGGGTCTCGGCGAGCTCGATTTGCAAGGTAACCGTTCCACCCTGAAATGACAGGGAAGCGAGTTTATCTCCAGCCTCGATATACGCCGACATGAAGATAATGACAAATCCCATGAACAAACCGGAGAAAACTTCGCCAAGCGGCATCCGGGAAATCGGAATTGGACCAAATGAATACAAAATTCCTACAGCGAACGACAAAATTCCCAGCAGGAGCACCAAAAGACCGGTATGCAGAAAGAGGAAAATGCCGCAAACGACCGCAAGCGCAAGCAAGGTGCCGATGAGGGCCAAAACCGCCCGCGGATTCATGCCGAACTGAACGATCGGATTGTGGATTTCATAGCCGTAGCCGTGTTTTCGAGCCGCTTTTTTGTAATCGTAATAGTTGTTGATGGCCGTAGTGGCCATATCGAAGCTGAGAAGCGAAACCAGCATAAGTCCAAAATGCCCGAGGTGAAAATCGTGAAACCGGTACAACGCGTACACCGTTCCGAACAGAAGCGGGATCATGCTGGCCGTCTTTGTCCGGATCTCCACCAATTGCAAAAACTTCCTGATTGCCATTGTGCGATCATCCTCTGTGAGTAATAAGACAAATTATATATGAATATTTATCTAAGTTGAAATTGAAGCGAGAGGCAACCAAGCAATAAGCTCAACTTATACTCCCCTTGTCAAAAATAAAGGAAAATGCTGTCGCCGTGTAGAATGAATTGTAAGAAATACCCGGTGTATCTCCTCCCCAAATAAACCCAGTTTACACTATAGGAGGGACCTTCGGAATGAAGTCAAGGAGATATTTGGCGACGATGGCCTTGCTGTATATGGCCGGTCTTGCCCTTGCTCTCATCAGTGAGTCTCATAAGTTTCATCTTATATTCGGTATTTCACTGTCCTTCACGAATATAGTACTGCTGTTCATGCTGCGCAGTTTTGGAACCGCATACGGAATTCCGGCCGCTACGGCGGTATATGCTTTATCCGTTATCTTGTGGAAAACTCCATATCTGGAAACTCTCTCCCTGCTAGAAGTTATCGTAGTAGGGATCACGCTCCGATGGACCAAGCGGGGCCGGCTTTTTCACGCGGATGTCCTGTTCTGGGCTGTGTTTGGCGTCCCCCTTCTGCTCCTCTCTTCCTATTCCAACCACCACGAATTAACCAACCAATTGGGATATATCATCACCATCTGGGCCGCCAAAGGCATGTTTGCCGCGCTCGTCGCCGACATCCTCTGGAGATACGCGCCAAAACGCTTTCTCGGACGTGGAGCGGAGCAGCAGGATCCCATCCGTCTGAGCGAAGTCCTGTTCCATATGATGTTTGCTGTCATTGAAATTCCTTTTCTGATTTACATTCTGGCGACAGACTGGAGCGCCCGTTCTTCGGCGCCGCAATTCGTATATCTTCTGCTGCTTGTCCTGTGCGCCGCCGCCATCGGTCAAATCATCAACCGCCGCCTTGTCCGCGGCTTGAACCAGCTGATGACCATCACGACGGATTTATCGGGAAATCTGCAGGATGTGCCCGCCGCCAAATGGCCCGAAAGCCGGATTTACGAAATTCGGAAGCTGGCCGACAATTTCCGTTACATCTCCAACCATCTTCTCGACCTGTTTCGGGACTCGGTCAAAAACAACCAAATTCTGCTGGAGCAAACGACTCAACTGCAAAAGTCCGAGCAAAAGCTGCATACACTGGCCTATTACGACGGACTAACCGGGCTTCCCAACCGGCTTCATTTCTCGGAGTACACAAAGTCCCTTGGTCTTGACAACCGGGCAAAAGCGCATTCTTTCGCCGTTCTTTTCGGAGACCTGAACCGCTTCAAACAAGTCAACGACACGCTGGGCCATTCGACCGGGGATCAATTGCTGCAAAAAGTCGCCGAACGTTTCTCCCGGTTGGTTACCGAGCAATGCAAGGTGTTTCGGATCAGCGGCGATGAGTTTCTGTTTATCCTTCATTTTGAAAACACGGCCGACGTCCAAAAAACGGCGCAGGAAATTTGCCGCTCGCTGGACGAACCTTTTGAAGCCAACGGGCGGCCGTTATACATATCCCTCAGCTTAGGCATCAGCGTGTTCCCTTACGATGGAGGGAGCATGGACCACATCATGCGGAATGCGGACATCGCTATGTATGTCGCCAAGGAACAGGGAGACGGAATTTATCATTTCTACGACAGTATGATCGAAAACGAACGCACGGAAGAAATGCAGCTGGAAAACGAATTGAAAAACGCGCTGAATGAGGGGCAGTTCACCCTGCATTATCAGCCGAAGATCGACGCCGTTTCCGGCGAGGTTATCGGCACCGAAGCGCTGATCCGCTGGAACCATCCGGAGTACGGCATCGTATCGCCGACGAAATTCATTCCGCTCGCCGAAAATTCCGGCATCATTCTCGACATCGACGAGTGGGTGCTTCAGGAAGCTTGCCGTCAAAATAAAGCGTGGCAGCGCCAGGGCTTGCCCAAATTTCCGGTTGCCGTCAATATTTCCGCGAAGCATTTTTATCAAAGCAGCCTCATTCCGATGATCACCCGGGTGCTGAAAGAAACCCGGCTTGATCCGAAGTATGTCATTCTCGAAATCACCGAGGGCACAATCATTCGAAACCTCGAGTACGGCGTTCAGGTTATGGAGGATCTCCGCCGCATGGGCATCCATATTTCCATGGACGATTTCGGCACGGGTTACTCTTCCTTGAGCCAGCTTGAACGCCTGCCCATCAGCGAAATGAAGCTGGACCGCTCTTTCATTCAAGGCCTGGTGAGCGACGCGAAAAAGTCCTCCATCGTCCGGGCCGTCATCGAACTCGGGCATCATATGGAGCTGAAGGTCGTGGCCGAAGGCATCGAATCGCCGGATGAATTGAAGTATTTGACCGAGCTGGAGTGCGATCAATTTCAAGGTTATTTTTTCAGCCAACCCTTGCCTTGCGACAAATTCACCGAATTCGTACGCCAATGGGACGGCACGGCGCTATCTGCCATGCTGACCTAGCGGATCTTAGGATTGCGGCCTTCTGTGACATAAGTTACAATTCAGACATAGCCAAACCGTACATAAGCACTATAAGTTTGGGAAATCGAGGTTCTGATAGGACTTAAGGGGGCTTTCCAAATAGATGAAAATTCGAAAAAGATATATTTATTTAAGCGCAGCTGCGCTGCTTCTTCTCGGAGCCGGTTTTTACGCCTATTGGAAGCTGGAGCCTTCGCGGCATTTCCAAAACGCGGATATTCCCGTGTTGGCTACGCCTGATCCGGCCGCCGCAAACGTTGCTCCATCCGTGAATCCGGATTCTGAGGCTGCGAAAGATCCCCCTGAGCCAAGCGAAGCCGAAACGGAAGAAACCAAAAAACAGACCGATTTTAACGTTCTGATCCTCGGAACTGACGCCCGCGACAATGAAGCGTCCCGAACGGACGTGATTATGCTGGCCCACGTCAACCCGGACAAAAACCGCGTCAACCTGGTTTCCATCCCCCGAGATACCCGGGTTTACCTCTCTGGCGTCGGGTACACCAAAATTAATCACGCCCATGTCCTTGGCGAATTGAAGGGCAACAGCCATTCAGGGACGGAGGCCTCCATCCAGGCGGTCAGCAACTTCTGCTCCTGTACTATTAACTACTACGTGAAAACCAACTTCGAAGGCTTTGAGCATTTTATCGATACGATCGGCGGACTTGACGTACATCTCGATCATCCCGTCAAGCTGACTTACGCCCACACGACGCTGCAGGCCGGCGACCTGCATTTGAACGGAGCAGAAGCTCTGGATTTGGTCCGCGAGCGCAAATCGCTTCCGGGAGGGGACTCCGGAAGGCAGGCCAATCAGGCGCTGGTGCTCAAGCAGATCGTCCGCACGGTCATTCAGCCGCAAAACCTGAAAAACCTTCCCTCTCTGATCACTCAGGTTAGGAAGGATATCCTGGATACCAATTTGAAAGACGGCGACATGGTCAGCCTCGCCTGGATGGCGAAAGACATGGATGAGGATCAGCTTACATATGTGCAGGTTCCGGGCCAAAGCGGAAAAGACTTCGATCCGCTCGTCAGATCCGAGCTCTACTACTGGATTCCCGACATGAAGCAATGGAAGGAATTATCCCGTCAATTATTAGTCGAGTAGACAAAAAAAGAGAATGGCGCAAACCCGGGTTTACGCCGCCTTTGAAGCCGCTTGCGATAAATGCAAACGAATGAAGTTGAACACTTGATTGAACGTATCAAGGCAGCCGTGTGAAATATTCTTTCGATCGCTGTTGTTCCCGGATTTCTTGAATTTATAAATTCAGATGTTGTAGAAATCCGGTCACAAAGGCGACCACTACCGTTTCTGCCAGAACATTTCACACTCTTGCCCGATTACTTTTCTTTTGTTCAACGTACATAGCCCATTCATCACAAGCGGCGGACAAAGGCTGCCCGAGGCTGCCATTCTCTTTTTTGACGTCTATCGCGACTCTTTCATCACTGCGATTTCCAGGGGAACGTTTTGCAGATACTTCTCGACGTTGGTTTGAAGCCCGGTGTGCGAAGCCGTGACTTCGATCCCTTTGGATTGAGTCCGTTTCAGCACGACCACCAGGGTCTGGAACAGGATTTTCAAATCCAGCACCGGCGAATAGTTCTTGATATACATCATATCGTAGCGCAGTTTATCCGACGGAGTCGTTGTGTAGTTCGCCATCACCTGGGCAAGGCCCGTTAAGCCCGGCTTCACCATGAGCCGGTAGGTATAATGAGGCAGCTCCTCTTTGAATTGATCCACGAAAAAGGCCCTTTCCGGCCTTGGACCCACCAGGCTCATATCGCCGCGGATAACGTTGATCAGCTGCGGCAGCTCATCGATTCGGGTCGCCCGGATGAACTTGCCGAGCCGGGTAATCCGCGCGTCCTCCGCGCTGGCGAGAATAGGGCCGGTGTGCTTCTCGGCATTATCGACCATGCTGCGGAATTTCAGCAGGCGAAAGCCTTTTTCATGGAGACCTACCCGCTCCTGCACAAACATCGCCTTGCCTCGTGAGGTTGCCGGAATCAGGAACAGCATCAGCAGCATGACCGGAGAAGCCGCGAGCAGCATCAACGAGGAAAGAACGATATCTATGCAGCGTTTGACCAGCCGCTCCCAGATCGTAAGCTCGGGCGGCATCATGGAATAGACGAGCAGGTCGTCGATTTGCTGAAGCTCCGCTTTCATCAGGTACAGCTCGTAAAAATCGGGGATCAGCAACACCTCGATATTACGCTGGCCGGCCGACCGGATGAGCTCCGTCTTGACCGCCGCGGGAATTCCCTGCCCCAGCACCAGCACGTCAATCCCCTCCCAGGAAACTTCCTCGTTGTCCCGAGGATCTTCCCCGGCCACAAGCACCCTCTGAACATCGAACCAAATCCGTCCATGATCAAGCAACTTCTCCAGCGTCGACACCGAAGAGGAATGGCCGTTTACGACCAACAGAGCCCGCTTCTTGCCGATGCCTTTCGTCAGAACGAAAAAAAGCAGCATCCGAAGAGAAAACGTCAGCAGGACCTGTATCAGGAAAGCAATGACAACCACACTGCGCGGCAGTGAAAAGGTTTTTAGCCAATAATTGATGAAAATAAGTTCCACGACGAAAATGAGATGGGCCAGTATCAGATTATAGAGCCATTTCGAGGGCCGCTGGCGGCCGGCAAAATCGTACAGGTTAAAAAAATAGTATGTAATGGCCGTGCATAATCCCAGCCAAGGGACGTAGGAGAAAAAGGATTGCCACTCACCGGGCGGGATATCGCCCCTGAATTTGAGGTTGTACGCCAGCAAATAGCTGGCATAGATAAACAAGCAGTCGAGCACCAACACGACGACTTTTGAGCCGCTTAACCGAATTAGCTTAATCACGCTCCCGCCTCCTGCGACTCAGCCCTTTGTTCATAAATGGCCTGCCATTGGCCAATGACATGGTCCATATCGTATTGCCGTTTGACAAACTCGCGGCCCGCGGCTCCCATCGATTCCCGCTGGGAACGAGGCAGGGACATAAGCTCGATCATTCGCTCGCTGAGATGCTCGCTGTCGCCCGAACGGGCCAGAAAGCCGGACAGTCCTTCCCGAACCACTTCCTTATTGCCCCCGACATCGGTGGCGACAATCGGCAAGCTGCTTGCGGAAGCCTCCAAAAGCACGATCGGCATGCCCTCCCATTTCGATGACATCAGGTAGGCGTCGGCTTCACCCATGATTTGCGGAACATCCTGGCGGATGCCAAGGAACCTGATCCGGTCTTCGAGCCTTAACGACCGGCTGAACGCTTCCATTGTATCCCGCTCCGGCCCCGCTCCGGCAATCAGCAGAATAGTGTCGGCATTCCGCTGCGCCACCTTGGCAAAAGCGGAAATCATGTTGCCGTAGTCCTTTTCGGGGAAAAACCGGCCGGCGGCAAACCAGATAAAGGTATCTTCCCTCAGGTCAAGTTCCTTCCGAATCCGGCTTTCAACGGTCCGGCAACGTCCGAACCGGCTGACATCGATCCCGTTCGGAACAAACTTCAGCTTGCGATCCGGAACGATTCTCCTTTCACGATAACGATCAACCGCCATTTGGCTTACGTTGGTCGTCAAATCGCATAGAGGATCCGTTACCCGGTACAGCAGTTCCCTAAGCTGTCCTCCCTCAATCATATTATGAGCGGTGCAGACAAGCAGGGGCATCCTCACAAATACGCGGGTGATCCTGGCCAGCAAATTGGCGTGGACCAAATGGCTGTGCACGACATCGGGCCGGAAGCGGGCGATCTGTCCTCTAAGGCGCAGGATGGCCCGCGGGTCGGGCACCCCTTTTTTCATCCCCAGCGAACGCACCTCAACTTCCATCTCTCTTAATTCTTCCAGGTAGGCGGCCGGCTCGAGCATACTCACCACCTCGATTTGATATCCTCTTTTCCGAAATCCACGACACAATTGCACAAGCTGATTTTCGGCGCCGGCATAGTTAAGGCCTGTAATAAGAAACAGAATGCGGTTCATATTTTTCCACCACCTCTTTCTCCACATATGGAGGCTTCAGCGCCAACGCAAAGAAGGCGATCAGCATATACTCGAAATTGAAGCCAAAATCCCCGCTGATCAAAGCGGTTCCGAGCGTCTGGATGAGAAGGACCAGAAGGACCGGATGTTTTCTGGCCGACCAAAGCGAAAACAGATAGGCAAACGTCCATAAAAGAAGTCCCACGACGCCAAACTCGCTGGCGACCTCAATGAGGACATTATGCGGAAAATCCCTGGCGATCGGCGAGGTCACGCTGCCAAGTCCACCTCCGAAGAAAGGATGCTCGCTCCATTTCTCCAGAGCCTTCCTCTGCAAATCGATGCGCCCGATGTAATTGGCGTCTCCCTGCAGCTGATCGCCGTCAAAGAATACCATAAACCGGCTGCCGTCAACCCAGCCCTCCATCTCCGTAACATACTGCGATGCGACCATCGTTCCTCCCGCCAGCAACACGATCAGGACAATCGCTGTCTGTACGATGTTCCGCAATTCGCCTCTCTTATGTTTCTTGTACAGTTCAAAAGCCGCTATCAGCACATTGGCGACGGCAAAAGCGGCGAGAGGACCCCGGGATTCTGTCGCAAAAGCGGAGACGCCGGCTACCGCAATCGTGACGATGCGGAGCCACCAGGGAATTTTGCGCCCCCACAGGCAGATTGTGATTGTAGCCAGCGACATTCTCGCGTTAAAGATCGGGTTGCTGCCCGGAAGCAGCAATCGTCCCGGATACTCGCTCGTGTACTCACCGAAAGCGAGATGCACGATTGCATACGCAAGTCCGAACAGCGCCATGATCGTCCATGAAAAGGTGCCGTTTTTCTTATACAAGACGTAAGCGTATATTCCGGGGATCACCGCATGCGCCAATAACACAAACATTTTGGACATGCCCGCGGTACCGTAGGGCGCCCAGGACAGGGACGCAACCGCGTAAACCAACACGATGAACCATAGCCATATCCCGCTGTTTCGAAGTAATTCTCTGGCCTTTTTTTCTTTGTCGAACCAGGCAAAGCATGCGGGAATCAAGGGTACCGCAACCAGCAGCAGCAAGGCGTTCCCCGGAATGACCCGTTTGTAGAAGTACCCGAACATATCGAAATAGAGACAGAAGCCCACGATAAACGCGGCATTGATTTTAAGTCTCCTATGCACCACGTACTGGAACGTAAATACCGCGATGACCAAGGCCAGCAATAACGACAAGATCATCGCGCTACTCACCGGTCCCACCTTCCGCCGCGAGCCGCCGTATATAATCGCCTCCCGCGCCTTTCGCTACGATATGCTGCATGTAATTCAGCCGGGACTGTTCCTTCACCACCGTATCCAGATGGGCAACCTCGCTTCGCTCCACCCGTTTTCCCCTCCAGCGATTAACGAATTCCTCAATATCCCTCAAGGCCGTTACGGTGTTGCCCGGTTCATTGGGGATCTCGAGAATATAGGGGACGGAATCCGGAAAATCCGTATCCTTATACCCGATGATGACAGGAATGCCGTACGCCAGGTATTCACGTACCTTCAGAGGGGAGGCTTCCCCCATCTGTTTGCGGTACAAAGCCATAGTCCCCAGGGCAACATCCGCCTGAAATAAAAGCGGCTCGTATTCGTCCTGGGTCATTTTGCCGTGGAACACCATATTCTCGGGAACGGCAACTTCCGTCAACCGGACTCCCACCATATCAAACTGCCAATCCTTATGGATCTCGGCCAAAGCGACAATGGCGTCAACCCCGTGCCAGGACTGATCCGGAGTCCCCATGAACAAGAAGCGCGCCGCTTCCCCCGCTGCAGCCGGAGCCGGAGACACATTGGCCAGCGCAAAACCGTTGCCGATGACGGATTTTGATTTCACATACCGCCGGAAATGCGCTTCCTCGGCCATTTCGGCGCTGACGAATACGAATCCCGACGCCGCGCGGAGCACTTTACCCCGGGTCAGCAAATGGTACATGTATCTTGATCGGCTCCCGATCCGCATCTCGGCCAGATCGTTCGAATTGATCTCCAGAATCGAGGGGAGCTTGCGCAGCAGCCTTGGCAGCCCGAAATAATAGAGATCGAAACGGTGATAGACGGCGTCTGGCCGCCACCGTTCAACCCGGCCGATCAATTCACGGAAATCCGAATATCTCCGAAACCCTGCGCGGTAGGTTTTGATTTCCAGGCGGATCCCTTTCTCTTGGAGCCGGTTATCCCATTCCGGATTCCATTGCTTCGTAAACAGGTAAAGTCCGGCCTCATGGCCAAGCCTGATCCATTCCGTCATCTGGGCGATTACTTTTTTAAAAACACCGCTGTCCGGTCCGTCGTTCCAATGAATCAGATAAGCGATCTTCATGTACACACCTTCTTATGCGGTTTATTTCAAGCGCTGCATGCACCAGCTGAAAAGCTTGCGTTCGGACGAAAGAACGAGATGGCTGTTGTGCCACAGCAAAGTAAAATCGCCTCCGTACTTCGCGCATTCACCGTAATAACGCGCAATCGCCCCAAACGCTTTCTCGCCCTGCATTCCGCCATATTCCAGATTCACAATGGTCTGCTCCATCACGATCAGAGGGCGTTCGCGGAGCTTCAACATCTGCCGAGTCAATAGATTAAACACCGGATACTCGTAGCAGACGCCGGAACGAAACCCCGGGACGGTCGAATATCCAAGCGTACTGTCGTAGCTTAGCCCGGCCTCATCCCAATACTGCCATGTTTCCGGCGCCCTCCATCTCAAATAATGCTGACGGCCGCCCCATTCTTGTTGCCGGATTCCGGCTGCCTCCGCTTCTCTAAGCAGCACCTCAAACTGATATTTAATCCCGGATGGGGACAGATAGGTATGGTAGCTGGGATGAAGACCGATCTCGTGGCCCCGTTCATGAATGCGGCGCATCAGTTTGCGAATTTCCGGATCTTGCATCGCATAATTCCCGTCGATGCCCGGTTCGGTCTGTTCCGTGATGAAGTAAAAGCTGCTGCGGATTCCCTCCTGCTCTGCCAGGTCCATCAGCCATTCGAACGTATTGAACGGATCTTTCTCCAGCCGTTTTTTTCCCGCTCCGAGCATTCGGGCTTTCTTTATCCCGCTTTCGAATTGCCGCCGTTTAAGCATGTCGCCCAAGCTTTCTTTAGCGATGCCAAACCGGCTCCGTCGCCCTGCAAAATAAGGAAAGTCCACGTCGTGGCTGATTACTTTGCGACCGTCACGCAGCTTCCTGGAAAGTCCGGGCCACAGCCGCGCCATCAGTTCCCAAAGCAGTTCGGTATATACATTCACGATCGGATAATCCAGGAATCCTTCCCGGTAAGCGAGCGACTGCTCCGCCGGAAACCGGTTATGCCGGTCTTTCTCCGGAATAACCAGTTCCTCGTACCGCGTCAGCATGAAGAAGCAACTGCCGAATAAGTCAAGCCCGCAGCGAATCTCCGCTGTGCCGCCATCGTCGCCCAAGTAAGATCCTCTCTCATCGGGCAACCCGTAAATGACGGGGATCTCGCCTATTCCCGGCGCCGTCATCCGGGGCAGGGGCGTTCCCGGTAAAGAAGCGGCGCTCAGCCATTCCGCATTCTCTTTTCCTAGCAAAACATCGGCAAGATTAATCTTCCCGTCTCCGGCCTCAGGCAGCGTAATTTCAGTGTCGGAGCGTGTTTCGAATTCCAGGGAATAAGGAATCCCCAGAAACTCGCCTACAATCACCTTAACGATATATTCGCGTTCGGAAACCCGGGACAACGGGCTGCGTATCATTAACATGTTCATCCCTCTCTTTCCAGTTCGGGATTATTGGAAAGATGACGATATTTTTTGATGGCCGTCCAGGACATGCCTAAATGAATGACGTACCCCAGCGTGGAAGCCAAACTGAACCACATTACCGCGCCGTTGGCGTTTTGCCCGGAATATTTGGCCAGCAGCAGGGCGCTCAGCACAATGACCACCCGGGAGATTTCCCGGTAAAGATGCAAATCCTGGCGCTCCATCACGTCGATCGTCGTGCCGACCGAGTTGGCCACAAACTGGCTCAAGTACATGACCCCCAGCAGCCGAACGAACTGCCCTGACTTTCCCCACTCCGGTCCGAACAAAAAAGAAAAGGTGGAAGGAGCGATAAACACCATGACCAGCACGATCAGCAAACCAACAACGAAAATATTCCGGACCGTTTTCTTAAACAACGGATAAAGCTTATGCGGAGCGTAAAGCGCGTACTCGGACGATTCGGACAAATACACGTTCATGACGGACGAGGTAATCAGCGTCATCGGGGAGCCTAAAATCCGCTGGCCCAAAGCGAACAGTCCAGCCACCTGCGGCCCGTAGAAAGCGGCAAGCAAAATCGTCGGCAGGTAGATGCTCATGCTGTTCAGCATATTGGACGCCATCGAAAACTGCGGAAACCGCCGATACCGATAGGCGCTGTCTTTGATCTCGGGCCAAGTCGCCTTAATGCCCTGCTTATTTATATCGCGGCGCCAGATTCTCCACTGGGGGATCAGGCCGCCAAACCGGCCGAAGACATCCCCAAGGATAAGGCCCAATGGGCCTTTCAGTATCCCGCTGAAAACGAGCTGCGAGGAAACCAGCGAGAGGCTTTGCGATAATTTGGTGCGCGACAACTGCCTGAAATATTTTTTGCGGACCGACCAGGCGCTTAGAATTTGATAGAATCCGCCGAAAAACAAGCTGATGATGAAAAAGGCAAAATATTGCTTGATATCCGCTTCGTTCGTCCAAACCGACAAAGGATGAGCCAAAAAGTAAACTCCGATGCCGCCCACTATGCTGACAGCGACGCAGATTCTAAGGCAGAGGTTAAGCAAGCTGTTCGCCACCCGATCCTCCTCCGGCAGCGTGATCGCAAACTCATAGGAGAAGGAGGTAAGCATGAGCATAATAGAAATGATCGAGGTGTACATGGAATATACGCCATATTCAGAAGGGTTGTAGAGACGAGTGATGATCGGCAGCGTGATCAAAATAATGATCTGACTGATGAAGGTGCCGCTGGCCAATACGATGACATTCCGAAAGAAACCGTCCAGTGTCAGCTTTTTAAGTTGTTTCAGCATCCGTTATTCCCAGGCCGTTACAGATTTTTTCGAATCGTTTCGGCAATGCGCTGCTGCGCGGAAGCCTCGATTTGCGGCCAAATCGGTAGGGAAAGCACCTCATGCGACATTGTTTCCGCGATAGGCATGCTCGCCTCAATAGACTGATAGACCGGAAGCTTATGGACGGGCAAAGGGTAATAGACCATCGTGCCGATGCCTTCCTCTTCCAGCTTGGCTTTCAGCTCGTCTCTTTTTCCGTTTAAAACGCGAAGCGTATATTGATGATATACATGCTTTGAGTAGGATTCCTCCACAGGCAGCATGATTCCGCCGAGATCGCCCAGCAGTTCCCGATAGCGGCCTGCAGCCAGGCGGCGTCCCTCGTTCCATTCGTCGATATGGGGCAGCTTCACTCTCAGGACAGCGGCCTGCAGCTCATCCAGCCGGGAATTGAATCCGATGAATTCGTTGTGGTATTTCTTTTTGGAGCCGTGGGCGCGAAGCATTGCGGCCTTCTCCGCCAGCTCCGGGTTATCCGTGACGAGCATTCCTCCGTCGCCGTAAGCGCCGAGATTCTTGGTCGGGAAAAAGGAGAAGCACCCCACGTCGCCGAGGGTTCCTGCCTTCCGGCCTTGATACTCGCTGCCGAAAGCCTGGGCCACGTCTTCGATAACCACAAGATTTCGTTTCTCGGCAAGGTTCAGAAGCGGGTCCATATCCATGGTCTGACCGAACAAGTGGACGGGGATCACCGCTTTCGTTCTTGGAGTCAGCGCGGCTTCCAGCAGAAGCGGGTCCATGTTATAGGTATGAGGTTCAATATCCACGAATACCGGAACGGCTCCTACCTGGCTGATGGCCTCCGCCGTCGCGAAGAAGGTGAACGGTGTGGTAATGACCTCGTCGCCTTCGCCGATTCCGGCGGCCAGAAGGGCGATGACCAGCGCGTCCGTTCCGGAATTCAGCGCTACGGCATGCCGTACGCCTAAATATTCCGCCACTTCGCTCTCGAAAGTTTTTACATTTAGCCCCATAATGAAGGCGCCCCGGTCGAGCACTTCCTCGATGACGCTCATCAGCTGCGGCTTTAAAGCATTGACTTCGCTGCTGAGATCCAGCACGGGGATTTGATTCCGAACAATCGCTTTGCTGATTTTGGCCATGGTCTACGCCTCCTTCGTTTTCCATACGGTTTCTTGGCTACGTTCGTATTCCCGGCCGCAGTGCGGGCAGACCGCTTTTTGACCGC
The DNA here is from genome assembly GCF_056171975.1 of Paenibacillus terrisolis. Taxonomy (NCBI): domain Bacteria; kingdom Bacillati; phylum Bacillota; class Bacilli; order Caryophanales; family Paenibacillaceae; genus Paenibacillus; species Paenibacillus terrisolis. The sequence continues at coordinate 14,026 of NZ_JBKFGG010000053.1, forward strand.
GGAACGCGAGTGAATTTCCGCATTCGCAAACCCAGCCAAGCGTCCGCGCCGGCACGCCTGCGACCATCGCATATGCGGGGACGTCCCGGTTAGCGACCGCCCCGGCGGCGACAAAAGCCCATTCCCCGATCGTTATCCCGCAGACGACGGTAGCGTTGGCGCCAATCGAAGCCCCGCGTTTAACCAGGGTCGGCTTGTAATCCTCGCTCGTGTTGCGCGGAAACGCGGACCTGGGCGTGCGCACATTGGTAAATACCATGCTCGGGCCGCAAAAAACGTAATCTTCCAACACGACCCCTTCATAAACCGATACGTTATTCTGGATTTTGACCCCGTTTCCGATCTTCACGTTGGGCGCTACATACACGTTCTGCCCCAGACTGCAATCCGAGCCGATCTCCGATTTCGAAGAGACGTGCGAAAAGTGCCAGACTTTTGTGCCTTCGCCAATGCTTGCTCCTTCGTCAATAACTGCAGACGGATGTGCAAAATAACTCATACGATTCACGGCTCCCCGTTATAACAGATGATAGTTCTCCGGTTTGGCAAACGGACTCATCGCGTTACGCGTATCGAAAAGGCTGCGGCTTGCCCGGCCGATCATGCCGTAATCGAAATCGGAATGGTCGGTGGCGATGACGGTAATGTCCGCCGCTTCGATCCGTTCTTGCGTCAGTTCGACGCACTCGTAAAACTTCCCCTGATATTTAAAAGTCGGAATATACGGATCGCTGACCCAAACCGTAGCCCCGCGTTCTTCCAGCAGTTCAATCATTTTGAGCACCGGAGACTCCCGGTAATCGTCGATGTCGCGCTTATAGGCGACTCCAAGCAAATAAACGGTTGAACCGTGAATCGGCTTCCGGCTCACATTCAGAATCTCGCCGATTTTTTGGACGACGAATTCCGGCATCGCATTATTGATCTCTCCGGCCAGCTCGATGAGCCGGGTATGATAGTTGTACTCCCTTGCCTTCCAGGTTAAATAGAACGGATCGATCGGAATACAGTGGCCGCCTAGCCCCGGACCCGGATAGAAAGCCATAAATCCGTACGGCTTCGTCTTGGCCGCTTCGATGACCTCCCATAAATTGATCCCCATGCGATTGCATAAAATAGCCATTTCGTTGGCCAGCGCAATATTGATATGACGAAACGTATTTTCATAGATTTTTTCCATCTCGGCCACCGCCGGGCTGGAAACGACATGCACCTCTCCGTCGAGAACTTGCCCGTACAGCTCGGCGGCAACGCGGGAGCAGGTTTCCGTAACGCCGCCCACAACTTTAGGCGTATTTTTCGTGTTGAACGATTTGTTTCCGGGATCAATCCTTTCCGGAGAATAGGCCAGAAAGAAGTCCTCCCCGCAGACCAGACCCGTCGACTCCAGAATCGGCTTCAGCAATTCTTCCGTCGTTCCCGGATAAGTCGTGCTTTCCAGGACGATCAGCATTCCCGGATGCAGAAATTTGGCGACTTCCCGCGTGGAGTTCTCCACGTAGCTGGTGTCCGGCTGCTGGTAAGTATCCAGCGGGGTGGGCACGCAAATCGCAACCGTGTCCACATTCATAATAAATGAGTAATCGGAGGTAGCCTGAAGCTGACCGGTTTCCACCATAATCCGCAAATCCTCGTCAACGACATCCCCGATGTAGTTGTAGCCGCGGTTGACCATCTCCACTTTTTGTTCCTGAACATCAAAGCCGATGACATGGTAGCCTGCTTTCGCTTTCTCTACCGCCAGCGGCAAACCTACATATCCCAAACCAATGACACCGATTACTGCCGTCTTGTTATGTAATTTATCGATCAATGCTGTACCGAGATCTTGAGTTTTGAAAATATTTCCGCTCATAGCGTTCCTCCGATCCTTTCACAGTCTTTGTTCAGGCTCCCGTCCCGAACCAAATCGACGGCCAGCTTAACCGCGTTCCGCCCGTCCTCCAGCGTAACGGCGGGCTCCCGGTCCTCCAGAATTGCCCCAATCATGTCTTCAACCATGCACCGATGTCCGGGAACCCCAAACGGATCACGCTCGATCCCGGAAATGAGTTCCAAGCTCTCTTCATCCGACATCGAGGCGTTTTTCCAGGCTTTGACCCAGTTGGCCGTTCTGCCGCCAATGACGGCATATCCGTTCTCGCCGAACACGGAAATCGTTTCCTCCAAATTTTGCTCATACACGGTGGTACAGGCTTCAAAGATGCCAAGCACTCCGCTTGAAAACCGGAGCGCAGCAACAGCCGTATCTTCCGCCTCCATCCTGCGGATCCGGGTATCCACCAGCGCTTTCACATTCTCCACGGGACCAAACAGCCAAATCAGCAGGTCCAGACTGTGAATCGCTTGATTCATCAACACCCCGCCGTCCATCGCTTTCATCCCCCGCCAGGGAGCCTGGTCGTAATAGGTTTGACCACGATTCCACCGGACCGTGGCGTTCACATGGCCGATTTTGCCGAAGGTTCCCCGCCTCAGTTCCTCATGCAGCCTGCGGATCGCGGGACGATAGCGGTTCGGATGTACAACCGCCGCTTTGATCCCGTTCCGGGCCGCGGCTTCCATGATCCGGTCCGCGTCCTCCAGCGTGAGCGCCATCGGCTTTTCGATGATCAGATGCTTGCCCGCGTTTGCGGCGGAGGCGGCCAAATCGGCGTGAAGACCGCTTGGCGTGCAAATGCAAACCACATCGATTTGGGGTACCCGCTCAAGCATATCGGTCATATTCGAAAAGGCCGGCACATTCAGCTCCGCCTCTAAAACCGCCAACCTGGCTTCATTGTTATCGCAAATGGCCGCAAGTTCAGCCTGCTCCGCCAGCCCGATCGCTTCGAAGTGTTTGCTTGCGATATGGCCGCATCCGACAACGGCAAAACGAATCATGATCTCTCCCCCTTTGTGCGTCTACGACACGTTTAATCGATCAAAACCTGGTCCCGTTCCATTCTTCTGCGGGAATTCCTTTTTCGGCTTGGCTTTCTCTTCTCCAAAATCAGCGTGACAATTAATGCCGCAAAAATGCCGATGAACCCCCCGATGGCGTAGTTAAACATTTTCTTCGGGCTTACCGGAATGGAGGCATCCTCCAGATTGGCGTAATCCAGTGCCATTACGTTGGCGTTGGGTACGATCTCCTTCGATTTTTCGATAAACGTTTCCGCAAACGCATTGGCAATCGCAACGGCGTCCTTGGGATTGTCATCCGTAGCGTACAGCACGACCACCAAAGTTCCGGGGTCCGTTCTAACCTCAATTTTTTGGAGCAAATCAAAGGCCGATTCCGACGTACCCAATTTCTTCATCGCATCGTTGGCGATATAACGGCTTTGAATGGCATCCTCATACGTTTTGGTCAACATTTGGCTGGCCAAAAATTCGTTGTAAATTCCCGATTCCGAGGAGGAAATCGTGGCTACCATGCTTGCTTTGGCTTGGTAACTGGGCTGGACGAATTCGTTAACCAAAAAAACGCCCCCCTCGCAAACCAGAAGCGTAATCAGAAAAGCAATAAAATGCCTTCTCACTGTTTTAAACAAATAGTTGATCTCCAACCGCAATTCACCCCAACTATGGAATCTCGACACGCTTAGGCAATACTTTGCAATTCACTCCAAAATTCCGCGCAAAACGCGTTAGCACAATCGAACTATGTCGTCTAGGAAAAAAGTCACTGTTGACACCAATATATTAACACAAAATAGAAAGTATGGTACTCTCTTTTTACTTTTTGCAATTTCATATACCCGGCTCGTCACAAGAAATACAAAAAAAGCCCTTGGCCGGCTTACCGGCCCAAGGGCTTTTAATATTCGTTTATTTAACTGATAACTTCTACGTTAATATTGGACTTGGCGAGCTGAATGTTGAACTCTTTGCCTTTCACCGTATTACTGCGGAGCACAATATCCTTCTGCGTGCAGTTCTCCAGGTAGGTCGCGAGTTCGATTCCACCCTTTGTCGATTGAATCACATTGCGTTCGATCGAGCCTTTCTCGGCGTTTTGCCAGGTCCAGATCCCTTTCTCCGCATTATCGATCTTGTTGCCGGCAATGTTGAAGTTCTTCGTGTTGCCGAGCCGGATGGCCGTCGTTCCTGCGGTCAGGCTGCCCGCTCCCATCTTGATCGTATTGTCATTCAAGGTGACGTTGGTAACCGTCTGCCAGGAACTGACTTCAATCGCGGCGTAATAGCTGCCGAGCCCGTCGATCGTATTGCCCTCGATCGTATTGTTCGAGCCGTATACGCTGATTCCCGCAAACATGTCCGGTGCGAGCTCTCCCTTCTCTTTGCCGGCATAGAAGTTATTCTTCAAATACGAATTGGTAATATGATTGTCCTTTACCGTAATTCCTTCGGCATAGAGCTTAACGGCCCGTTTGGCGGTATGATCAAAAGTGTTTCCGGCGATCAAACTGCCCGTTTCCTCCCCTCGCCCCTGATCGAGGCTGGGGTCTTCGTAATAGATGCCGTCTCCGTCATCCGCAGGTCCGATGTCATGAATGCGGGAATTGGTGATTTCAACGTCCTTGGCCGCATTCTCATTCGAGCCCCATGTCGTCGTCACGTATATTCCTCTTGCAACCAAGCTGCCCGAAGTTAGATTCACCGCCTGGACATGGCCGATCTCTGTGTGATCAACCACGATATGGTTCGTATTGCCGTAAATCACGATGCCCGAAACAACGCCCGTATAGTAATCGCTATTAGGGTCCTTGCTATGCGTGGCGTTCTCTACCACGCTGCCGCTTATCTCAACGTTCGCGCTGCCGCCGCCAATCGTCAACACGCGGTTCACGGCCATATTGCCGTCCAGCTCAATGCCGCCAATTTCTATATCGTGTCCGGTTGCCCGCATCATTTCCCAACCGAATTTATTCTTGTTTGCCTGAATGACGGAGCTTGTCCCATCGCCGCTAATCTTCGTGCCGCTTTCGACAATCAGCGTTTTCTCCGGATTAACCAGGTAAGTGCCGGCCGGAAAATAAACGGTCGAACCGCTCCCAGCGGCCTTGTCCAAGGCTTGCTGCACGGCCGCCGTATCATCCGAACGCCCGTCGCCTTTGGCGCCTTGATCCTTCACGTTGATCACGCCGCCTGCTGCCTCCACGGTCGCCGGACCGGCAAATTCGGACAAACTGAAAAACAAGCTTAGCATGACGATAAGTCCGGATAATAAAAATCTCTTAAAATATCGGTTTGCCATGAGAAACACTCCTCGTATCCAAGGGATAAAAAAATGGAAAGCTTCCCGATCATTCAGGATCTTCCCATCTCATATCCTGAAAACTTTCGGGAACTGGCTGGCATGTGATCGCTCACGAAGCCCCTTTAGTTTTGCGTCCCGCGCTTTCGCGCGGTTTGCCTTTTCGCGGTTTTCGTATTCAATTGAGGAGTAGGCATTCTGGTTGATTGACATCGTTCTCAAACGATTCGTGTTTCATAGGCAGCCGTGAGAAATATTTCTTTCGATCGCTGTTATTCCCCGGATTTCATGATTTACCAGATTCAAACGGGGTGGAAATCCGGTCACAAAGGCGAACGCTTCGCTTCTGCCAGAAACACTTCTCACTTTTGCCAAACACGAATCAATAGAATCACTTATTGCAACAAAATTACTAGAGTTGTGTACAAACAAAAAGAACCTCTCAACCAAAGTCGAAGGTTCCATCGTACAGAACCTGAAAGCAGGAAACTGGCTGGCATGCGATCGCTCGCGAAGCCCCTTTAGTTTTGCGTCCCGCATTTTCACGCGGTTTGCCTTTATTCGACATAACAGGTCTATGAAATTATCAATCTACGAATAAATAATAGCATACCGCCCGTCAGAGCGTAAACTAGTTTCAATTCTATTTACTAGAATTTTTGATAATTTGACAAAACTCCCCGTGAGAATCGTACATTTTCTCGACAATTTCAACGCATGTGGTTTTTATTTGCGGGGGGGTGTCGCGGCTCCCATTGCTGCGGGGACATCCTCCTGATCCAAATAAGCAGGCACCACTTCCTGTAGCACTCGATTTATGGAATAAAGCTCGGTCAAACGATCGCGATGGCTGCGAAGATGCGCGCGCAGGGACGGATCGCGATAAAGCTCCCAAATCCTCTCGGCAAAGCCTTCGGCGTCATCCAAGCCGACGAGAAAGCCATGAACGCCCTCCTGAACGAGGTCCCGATTCCCCCGGACATCGGTAGCCACAAAAGGCAAGCCAGAAGCAATCGCCTCCATGACATTTACGGGCAGGCCTTCTCTATTGCTCACCGATACCCCAACGTCAGAAAGCGCAAAAATATTTTCCATATCCGCGCGATACCCTAGAAACGTCACACGATCAGCCAGCCCCATCTCCGCGACCTGCCGTTTGTATCGCTCCTCCAGTTCTCCTCTCCCCGCCAGCAGCAACCGCAATTCGGGAATTCTCTCCCACAATTGCTTGACGACCTCAAACAACATTGTCTGGTTTTTGCCGTAATTGAGTTCGGCCGCATAGATCAGGATGAAATGCTCTTCCCCGATTTGATACTCCGCTCTAAGCTGCCGTTTCCGTTCATCGGACACCGGCCGGAACCTGTCGAAATCGATGCCTACTCCGTGTGCATACATCAGCTTCTTTGCCCGAAAACGGCGGTTCAATGCCCGTTCGTAGTCCTCCAGATTGATGGTGATCAGGCAATCCGTATACCGGGAGAGCAGCTTTTCCGCCGGATAATAAAGCAGCCAGTTCGCAAGCGACGCTCCTGCGAAAAAATGAAATCCATGGGCGGTATAGATCACTCTGGTGCCGCGTTTCCTTGCTTTCCGGGCGGCTAAGCGAGCTAAAGCTCCCCCCATCGGGGTGTGGCAATGGATGATGTCGTAGTGATTCGAGTCGATGATGTTTTTTAGCTCCCGATACGCCTTCAGGTTATCCGCCCGGATCGGGGAACGCTGAATGGGGATATCGAACTGCTTGTCCACATACGGAATCGTCTCCGTTCCATGAGCGGCAGCATGGACTTCCCATCCCTGCTCCCGGAACCATTGGAAATAAGGGATATGAAATGCCCTTAAATGAGAGATCACCGTCGCGCAAAACAATACTCTTTTGGACACATGCATCCTCCGTCTCTAGTAATATATGACTAAAATATATCAACGAAAAAATAGGAACACAATACGAATCCGTCCCGGAAACGCTGGTGACTTATTGATAAACCTCTGCTATATTGATAATGAAGTTTGAATATATTGGAAGCTTGGCTATCTAAGGGGGCTACATATGGCGGATTATATGAAAAACCGGGTCACCCTGGAACAATGGGCGGAGTTCAACCGGATCAAATGGGACTGCGAGGCCAAGGTACTAAAGTTCCAGCTTCCTAATTCGAATGCGTATGTTGAAAGTTTGTTTTTTTACAATAAACACGGCAAGCTGGTTCTTCCTCCGCTTAATCCTTTTCATCCTACCGTTTTTCACCCTACACCCACAGACAAGCCTTACCGGATCAACAGACAGTGGCATCAGGGCGCAGAGTTGCTCATTCAAGAACTGAAGAAGGCCGGAGGAACGGCCAGTTTTTGTCTCCCTCCGGATATTACGGATGTCCGCCCATTCCAGTGGAAGGGCTTCAAGGTGAACGTCAAATATACCTATCATTTGAAACTGCCGTATGCGCTTGAAGAAGCCGGCACGGAAATCCGCAGCAAGATCAAGAAGGCTTCCGCAGCAGGTTACTACTCCCGGTTGACTCAGGATATGAACGAAGTGTACCCTTGCCTGCTTGGAACGGAGGAGCGCAAAGGATTCAGCCATCACCTTTCCGTAGAAGACATGGAAATGGCCAAGCGTATGCTGGGGCCGGACAATTTCCGCTGCTACGTATGCTACAGCAAAGAAGGCGAGCCGGTAAGCGCCAGCACGATCATTGTGATAAACGATCATTGGGCCTTTGGTTGGGTGGCCGGAAGCAAACCGGAGCATTTAACCTACGGCGTCGTTCAGCATTCCCAGCATTACGCCTTTCAGGACTTGTCCGCCATCGGCGTCCAAACCATCGATCTGGTTGGCGCCAACCTGCCGTCCGTTGCGAGATCCAAATCGAACTGGGGAGGAGAACTGGTTCCTTGTTATCAGGTCAGAATTCCCGTCTTGAAAGAAATTGCCCGGGCCGGTCTTGACTGGTTCAAGTTTAATAGAGTCGCATCGCCCAGTAAATAAGGCTCAATTTAGGTTTACATTATTTTTCCGGCGATATATGATAATTTTAACATCTTATCGGCAAGTTTTCTGATATAAGGGGTGAAATTATGAAGGTTCTGATCACCGGAGGTTACGGATTCATCGGTTCGTTCGTGTCGGAGAAGTTCTATCGGGAAGGCCACGAGGTTATCGTTATCGACAACATGTCTTCTGGTAACGTCAAAAACATCAATAACCAGCACACTTCTTATATCATCGATGTGGAGAGCGAAGCTGTCGACTCCGTCTTCGCCCAGCATAAAATTGACGTAGTCGTTCATCTTGCCGCACAAATCAACATCGTTACTTCCATGGAAAATCCTTATGCAGACACCAAATCCAACATCCTCGGATTGACCAATATCCTGCAGCTCTCGGCCAAACACGGAGTAAAGAGGTTTATTTTCGCTTCTTCCGCCGCGGTATACGGAGCCGCCGAAGAAATACCTCTCTCGGAAACACTGCCATGCCGCCCTATTTCCCCCTATGGAATCAACAAACTGCTGGGCGAATATTATTGCGGCAAATGGCATGAATTATACGGGCTGAACACCCTCTGCTTCCGATTTGCCAACGTTTACGGGCCGCGCCAGGGATCGATCGGCGAAGGCGGCGTTATTTCCGCCTTTATGAATCGGGTTCGCAACGGGCAAGAGCTGCATATCTACGGAAGCGGGGAACAAACCCGGGATTTCATCTACGTCGAGGATATCGCGGAGGCCATTTACTTGGCCAGCCTATCGAACGAGTCGGGAATTATGAATCTTTCGACCGGTACGGAGAACTCCGTGAATGAGCTTGTCCGTATTTTGGAGGGATTTCATACGCTGGCCGGTGTAGCTCGAAAAGAGCCCCGCCCCGGCGATATTTTTCGATCGGTGCTTGATAACTCCCTGCTCCGGACAAAGCTCGGATGGGAGCCTGCATTTTCCTTCGAAGAGGGCCTGAAAAAAACATACGAGTGGTTTATACGTTCCGCATCCGGCGCCGTTATGGTTACGGGATCGGCAGCGTCCAGCCAGCCAAAGTTCAACGAGGAGCATATTCAGAACGAGCTCCTGGCATCGTCCGTATCCCGGAACATCCGCAGCCTGTATTTGAGTCAAGGCGAGCATTATCTGGAAGGAACCCCCGTTCTCAAAGCGGATATTTTTACCGCGGTTATTCGTTCCAGAGAGCAAGCCAAGAAAAAATTCGGAGTAAATTTCACCTTATTGTCTTTGCCGGAACATATCGTTCAGAACAACGCGCTTCTTCACCGGGTCGACGAATGCCTGCGGGAGACCGATTATATCGGCCTCGACCCTGCCGGTCAACTGCAGATCCTTTTGTCCAATGCCGCCTCGAAGGACGCAAAAGTCGTCATGGAACGTCTGGGCCGGCGGGCGATTGCCGCTGAAATTATTTCCAGTTCGGATCAAAGAAGGGAGCTCCAAATTTAAGAGATTATGGAACAAACTACGCTTGCCAGGTGGGCAAAGTTCAATCGTCTCAGATGGAAATGTCAGGTGGAGAACACCCGGTTTGAAGTCCCTCATACGGAAGTTTACGGAGAAAGCCTGTTTTTTACGGACCGCCGCGGGAGATTTTTTCTTCCGCCCTTGATTCCTTATCATCCGATTGCTTTATTTACAACTCCGACCAACAAAGCTTTCAAGGCCAATAAACAATGGCACGATGTCGCCAACCTGATGATCGATCGGCTGCTTCAAATTAAGGGTCCCGTCGTGCTCCATCTGCCTCCCGACATTTCGGATATCCGCCCGTTCCTATGGCGCGGGTTCAAGATGGATGTCAAATATACATACTATGTCCACTTTCCTTATTCCATCGAACTGGCCAGCAAAGCCATACGCAATAAAATCAGAAAAGCATCGGCCGAAGGATACCATGTCGAAAAAACGGACAATATGGAGCACGTTTATCAGTGCTTAATTGAAACGGAGAAAAGGCAGGGCTTCAACCATCGGCTTAGCGTCAAGGATCTGGAGCTGGCGAGAGAAATTATGGGGGACAACGTTTTTCGCTGTTATGTCTGCTATTCAAAAGATAATGAGCCGGTCAGTTCCAACATTTCGCTGCTGCTGCAGCCAAACCATGCCGTCGGCTGGGTAGCCGGCACAAAAACGGCCCATTTATCCAGCGGCGTCGTGCAGCTGCTGCAGATATCCGAATTTGAGGATCTTGCCGCCGCCGGGGTAAAGAGCTTTGACTTTACGGGAGCCAACATCGCTTCGGTCTCCGAATCAAAAGCCGACTGGGGCGGTGAGCTGAAACCTTATTATGCCGTCAAGAAACCGTTGCTGAAAGAAATGCTTCGAGCAAGCCGAGACTGGCTGAGATATATAAGCGGACATCCCAAAAATCCGTATCGCTAATAAATTCAATAAATGAAGCCTCCCTTTAATGAAACGGATCGTTCAGCGTCCATTTCAAAAAGAAGGCTTCTTTGGGTTTGCCTCGGACAGCTTATTCATCAATGGGCATTGGACGCGAACGAAGTGCTGACGTAATACCGGTTTCTTCCTTCGCGTTTCGCCTCATACATCGCCTGATCAGCCTCGGAGATCAGCTTGTCCAAATCACATGACTGCCCGGATCGGGAAAGACAAATGCCGATGCTGGGGGAGGTAACGATCTGCCGTTGTTGGTAAACGATGGCTTCCGAAAGGCTGGCGATAATACGCTCGGCCACGATCGAAGCCAATTTCTCGTCGCTGTCTTTGAGCAGAATTAGAAACTCATCGCCTCCAAGGCGGCACACCATATCGCTCTCACGGATGAGTCCCATCAGCCTGTCCGCAATTTCCTTAAGCAGATAATCGCCCGCGCTGTGGCCGAATTCGTCGTTAACATCCTTGAAGTTGTCGAGGTCGATAAACATAATCGCCAGCCGGTCGTTTCCCTCATCAATATAATCGTTGAATTTTCTATTAAACAAGGTCCGGTTCGGCAGACCCGTCAGATCATCGTGATAAGCCAAATATTCCACCTGTTTCTCCAATTGCTTGCGTTCCGTGATATCAATGATGACCCCCTCCAGCCGAAGCAGATGATTCAGTTCGTCGGAATAAGGGGTTCCACGGCTCTGAATCCAACGCAGTTCCCCATCGTATCGCCGAATTTGGCACTCGAACGTCACACTTTTTCGTCTTAAAATCATTTCCTCTTGAGCATGTTGTACCAGCGGCGCATCCTCAGGAATTACCATCTCCTTCAATGCCCGGCTATCTCCAAAAAACTGGTCCGGCGGCAGACCGGTAATCTTGGCAATCCCCTCCGAAACGTTGAGCCGCATAGAGCTGAATTCAAAGGTCCAAGTGGCGATATCAACATTCTCCAGAATGCTGTTCAGCTGCAATCTGCCTTGGTTCGCTTTGTTCCACATCCCCCAGGTATAACGGGTAAAAAATAAAGAAAACACCATCGAAAACAATCCGAATATCAAGATATAAACAATATCGCTGTACAGCACACCCGCAAAAATCTTTTCATGCAGGAAAAAAAACAAATATGTAGCGCTTACGAGATAGAGCACGCCGGACAACAAAACCGCCCGTATGTCGAGATACAGCAGACTGAACAAAGGGACAAGCCCCAGAAAAATGAAGTTTACCAAAAACGGATAAGTCAAATTTAGCGCAAAAATAAAAGTACATAACGATACGATCATAACAAACATCGTAAGCTCCGGTTTTAGCCGGCTCACGACTAAAATCAAAACCACAAGCCCCATCAATAGGCCAAAAGGCGGATAAATCACATGATAGCTCTTATCAATGATCACATTTACCAACAGCGAAATGCAGTAGAAGCCGGCGAGCAGCCTCAACATCAGCACGTTTTTTCTGTGAATTCCCAGCGCTCCGTTCATCATCCATCCACGCTCTCTAAAAATAGTAATAAAGTACTAAATTCATTACCTTTTATATTACAGCGGTAGCAATAATTTGAATACTACTTCCTGCAAAAAATCTATTACTTTTTGCATAAAAAAGGAGACCGATAAACGATCGGTCTCCCTGAAGCTAATGAATGGAGGAAAATCAGCTTGATTTTCTTTGCTTAAGGAACATATTGCTGAACGATGCTCGTCACTCGTCCATCTTCAATCGTCAGATGGTAAGGAAATTGACTGAGATCAAGCACGTCTTTGTCGGCGTACAATCGGGCGAATTTCTGCAAACTGACCGGCTCGTTTCCGGATACCTGGATGTCTTCCATACGACCGGTGCGGTCGTAGATTTGCATAAGCACGGCAGTGTCTTTCACCACAGGATATGATTCCGTTCGGTCGCTATCATTGACAATATAATATCCGTCCGGCGGTCCGTCAATGCCCGCGTCCGGTTCCCGTTCGGCAAAAACGGATTCGGCCTCTTTCCCCGTGTACCAGGAGATCGGGTCGAAGGTTATCCGCCCTCCATCCGCTCCAAGCTGGAATTGATGGATATAAGCCGTAATCGTCCGGGAAGCATGGTCTGCGGCTGCGGGGACACCTTTTGGTACCGCCGCCCCCGAGCTTGATGAAACTAGCGAAGACATCATAACAATAAGAAGTAAGGGGAACGATACGGCAAAACTTTTTTTAAACACTCCTGGTCCCGCCTTTCCGATGTTCGGCACAGTTCGTTTGGCATACAGACTATCATATGCCCTATGGTCTCATTATATGATCGGCCGAAGAAAAAAGGGTCTCAGCAAGGTTAAATCGGGTAACAAAATGTTCTTTAATCCTGGTGAGACTCAGCGGGCGCCGTGGTCCGGCGAAGGAACAATCCAAGCAGCAAAGCGGCAACTCCGACGAACATTGAAATGGTAAATGCGTTATGCAGCCCTGCGACCAGCGCGTTTGGCAGTTCCGCCGGGGACGTGGGATCCGCCGTTGACGACAGGTAGTCGGTTTGAGCCGAAGAGAAAATGCTGATGAACAAAGCCGTCCCCACCGCTCCGGACACCTGCTGCAGCGTATTCATCACCGCGGTACCGTGCGGATATAGGTGCCGCGGCAGTTGATTGAGGCCCGTGGTTTGTCCCGGCATCATCACGAGTGAAATGCCCACGAACAGAGCGATATGCAGGGCGACAACCTGGCCGGTCGGAGTGGTTGCTTCCAATCCCCTCATGAACCACAATGTCACAAGCACAATCACCAGTCCTGGAGTGATCAGCGCCCGAGGGCCGAATTTATCAAACAATCTGCCGGCGACAGGAGACATCAGTCCGTTGATCACGCCGCCGGGGAGGAGCACAAGCCCCGCCGCGAAAGGCGTCAGCAGCAGCGCGCCCTGCAGATACATCGGCAGGATGATCAGGGTCGAAAACAGCGTCATCATCATTACTGTCAGCAGTGCGGCGGATAAGGCGAACATCGGATATTTGAAGACGCGGACATCCAAAGTCGGTTCGGAAACCGCCAGTTGGCGCCACACGAACAAAGCAAGCGCCAAAAAGCCGACGATAATGCATGTGTAGACAATCGGGCTCGACCAGCCGTCCGGCTCGCCCGCCCGGCTGAAGCCGTAAACGATGCCGCCGAATCCGGCCGTGGAGAGCAGAATCGAAAGCAAATCGACTTTCGGTCTGGTCAGCTCGGATACGTTCCGCAAGTAAATGGCGCCGAACAAAATCGAGAAAACCGCCAGTGGAGCAATCAAAAAGAACAACCAACGCCAGTTCATCACATCAAGAATAAGACCGGACAAGGTCGGGCCAATAGCCGGACCGAACATAATAACAAGGCCGATGGTACCCATCGCCGCTCCTCTTTTATCGGGAGGGTAGATCGTCAGGATCGTGTTCATCATGACCGGAAGCAATAGTCCCGTGCCGATGGCCTGAACGACTCTTCCCCCCAGCAGCATGCCAAAGGAAGGAGCAATGCCGCAAATGACGGTGCCGATCAAAAACAAGATCATCGCCGACAGGAAAATCTGCCTCGTGGTAAACCACTGAATCAAAAGCGCGGTGATAGGGACAAGAATCCCGATGACCAACATATACGCCGTCGTCAGCCATTGGATGGTTGAAGCCCCAACTTGCAATTCTCCCATCAAATCCGTGTAAGCTACGTTCAGCAGCGTCTCGTTCAATATAGACACAAACGCGCCGATAACGAGAGCGATCGTGATCGGAAGGCGCCTGATTCCTTCGGCTTCCTTCGTCTGAACAGCGGTAAGTGCTGTCGTATTCATGTATAACTACCTCCAACCTATCCTAGTATTTTTTCTTTTTCTAGACCGTTCTATATATAAAATTTAAAATAAAACTCTCGCTATGTCTATTCTTATTTTTCCGGGCCAGAGTCAGTCGCGCCGAAACAATCGGGAAACCAGCTTCGCCGCAGTTCTTAGCGGCTGGCTGCTTTGCTGCGTCAAGCTCATGATGATAGATCCCTCCACGATACCGTTGATCATGACCGCCAGCTCTTTGGCCTCTTCTTCCGCATACCCCCCTGCCACGAATTTACGTTCAAATTCCTGAATCCAAGCATCGTAGGCTCCGCTACAGGCCTGCCGAATATTCTCGTTATTTCTTGCCGTCTCATGGGCGATGATGCCGATTGGCACGCCAAGCGGAGTTTCTTCCCGTTCGAAGTTATTCGCGAGGCGGTCCAAAAGGTGCCGCACAGCTTCGACCGGATCGGAACTTTCTTCCAAAACGGCGTTCAGACCGGCTCGGGCGACGTCTTTCGTATAAGAAACGGCTTCACAGGCGAGCTGCTCTTTCCCTTCCGGAAAATGATAATAAAGCGATCCCTTCGGGGCTCCGCTTACCTGAGTAATCTGATTCAATCCGGTGGCATTATATCCTTGGTTCTGCAGCAATTTGGCCGTTGTCTCGATCAATAATTGCCGCGTTGGGTTCGACTTTGCCATGTATATTACCTCACACTCAAAATTAGACCGACTGGTCTACATGATAAACCAAGGCTACCGCCGATGTCAAACCGGTGAATCCAGCTGAACTGATTAGCAATTAGAATTTAAGGCAGCCGTGTGAAAGGTTCCTTCGATCGCTGTTGTTCCCGGATTTCATAGTCTCAAATACATTTCATAGAGACTTAGAGACTCGCGCACGAATCCGCTTCGCTCCAAAAAACCCTCCAGTACCGCGTTGCTTGGGGTGGAGGCGGAGAATTTGGCGATGCCCAGCTCATCGCGGGCCTCCGTGAGCAGCCGAGTTGCCACGCCTTTGCCGCGGAACCTCTGATCGACAAGAACCAGGTTGATCTTTCCGCCAGGATTTACGCTGAGGCAGCCGATGATTTCGTTTTCCGCGTACATGGCGAAATAAACGTTGTTCGGGCATAATTGCTGGAATTCAAGATCGTTTTGCCAATTGATATGGAAATACTTACGCCGCCGCACCGCCTGCTCGAATTCCTCGAAGGAGATCCGCTCGATCCGCCCCCCTGGTGGTATTGCCGGTTTCTTTAATGGCGCGGCGTCGGCCAATGCAAAGAAGGAAAGGCCGTAAACCTTTCGGTAACCTCGTTTTTCGTAAAAAGCGATCGCCCGGTCGTTGCCGACGATGACTTCGAGGAAAAGCTGCCGGCAGCCGTGTATAAGCGCTTCTTCCTTATGGAGATCCATAAGCCGGGCGCTGACTCCCTCTCCCCGGTAAGCCGGACTGATCGCCAGTGCTCCGCACCGCATCGTTCGAACCGACTCGTATTCTTTGACTCCACCGAGCGCGAAACCCACGGGCACCCCATCGTCCAAGGCGACGAAGGAATGTTCCCGCCGATTGCCTTCCGGCCCGAAAAAACGGGCGGCAAATTCGTCCTCGCTCAGATCAAAACGAACGATGTAATCGGAGAAGCCGCTTTTGAACGCGGCATACAGTACTTCCATCCCGACTTCGGAGCCTCTTATGTATTGGATCATGGATCATGCCTCCCCCGATATAAGTTGAACGAATTATGTCTTTAAAATAGCGGGCAGCCGGAATTCCGGCCGCCCGTATGTCATACTGCGATGCTTTTATTTTCGGGTTACCAAGCGTAAGCTCTTGGAGCTTCTCCCCCCGGACCCGGGAAAATGTCGTCAATCGCTTTGAGCGTATCTTCGTTCAATTCCACCTCAACTACCCGCAGCGAATCTTCAAACTGCTGCAGCGTACGAGGTCCGATGATCGGCGCCGTAACAGCCGGATTCGCCAGCGTCCAGGCCAAGGCTATCGTGGCCTCCGATTCGCCCAGCTCTTGGCAGAGCGCAGAGAACCGTTCCAACTGCGGACGCAGCCGTTCGATCCGTTCCGTCTGCTTCGACGTTCTGGAGCCCGGCTCCGGATTCTTCCAACCGCCGCCCAACGCCCCGCCGTCCAGCGGGCTCCAAGGAATGACTCCGATGCCCAGCTCTTCCGCGGCCGGCAGCACTTCCAGCTCCGGCAAACGACAGAGCAGGCTGTATTTATGCTGTTCGGAAACCAGTCCGAGCAAGCCATGTTCTTTTGCCTCGTACTGGGCTTTGACCAAATCCCGTCCGGCAAAATTGCTTGAGCCTACGTACCCGATTTTCCCCTGCTTCTGCGCAATGTCAAACGCGTTCCACAGCTCGTCCCAGGACATGCTCCGGTCCACATGATGCATTTGGTACAATTCGATATGATCGGTTTTCAAACGATGCAGCGAGTCTTCGAGGTGACGGCGAATTTTGAAGGACGACAATCCGGCGCGTTCGTTCGGATCCTTTTGCGGATCATCCATACTCCCGTATACCTTCGTGGCGAGAACGACCTTCTCCCGTCTCCCCCCGCCTTGGGCGAACCAGCGTCCGATAATCTCCTCGGTCCATCCGCGACGCTCCGTTCCGCCGTAAACGTTGGCGGTGTCAAAGAAATTGACCCCGGCGTCAACCGCGGCATCCATAATCTTAAACGCTTCCTTCTCCTCCGTGCTTGGGCCGAAATTCATCGTTCCCAGGCACAGGCGGCTTACCTTTAGTCCCGTTTTCCCCAAATTGGCATACTTCATGGATACACAACCTCCTCAATGTTTTGGGCAGCATAACCTTCGATGTATACAGTCCACCACTATTATATACCCCTCGATTCGCCTGGACAAAACTCTGTCTTTGGTGACGTAAAAGAAGGATATATTAAATTAAGAAACGAATGACCTACATTAGAGTTTTATTTCGAGAGGAGTGATGTGGTATGAAGAATATCCAAGTTGCAATTTTTTTAAGGAAGGTTACGAATTAATCGTAGGGGAGGAATTCCTCTGCGGAGTAAAATGTGGGAGGAATTTCGTATGGCAGTTGTATTAAAACCAGTGTCTATTGAGAATTGGTATGGATGTACCCAGCTTAAAGTCAAGCCAGAGCAGCTTAATGTCTTTCCTGCACCCGTGGTTTATTGGATTGCAGAATCAAAATATGTTGATGATTTTGAATTGCGAGCTATTTACTCGGAAGAAGTTCTAGTCGGATTTCTCGTATTTTGCATGAATCCGGATAAGGATAATAACTATTGGATTCCTGCCATAATGATTGACCAAAAGCATCAAGGCAAAGGTTATGGCAAGGCAGCAATGGAAGCTTTGATCCAGCTTATGAGTCATTCACATTGTATAAATATCATGATTGGACACCGACCAGACAATCAAATAGCAGGAAAGTTGTATGAATCTTTAGGGTTTAAAAAAGTTAGTGAAGAAATACTAGACGGTGAAATAATACGTCTGCTGCAAACTGTTTAACAAATTGCATTGACTGTCGGCAACCGTCGGCAGTCTTTATTGCGATAGAAGGAATTTATTGCTGTAAAATTCGGCTTCTGACATGATGCCAAGAGCATCGTCTTGTGACTCATTTGGGAGGATTCTCGTTCAATAGCAACAATATTCTAGAAAAAAGCCTTCTAAACATAAAGGGAAAAGCTCCCGCTAATTTAAGCAAAATGAGGAATTACAGCGATTTAACTGGAAATGCTCCCACTGCTATGAACGAATTTGTCAATTC
This sequence comes from Paenibacillus terrisolis, assembly GCF_056171975.1. Lineage (NCBI taxonomy): Bacteria > Bacillati > Bacillota > Bacilli > Caryophanales > Paenibacillaceae > Paenibacillus > Paenibacillus terrisolis. The sequence goes on from NZ_JBKFGG010000053.1 coordinate 32,207, forward strand.
CCCTGTTTTTCCCCCTTTAAACCAAGGGTTTCAATTCCTTGGG
>NZ_JBKFGG010000054.1:0-31520 GCF_056171975.1 Paenibacillus terrisolis
CAAGAGAGAAAGAGCACTGCCGATATTCGGCGGTGCTTTTTTGTGTGTCCAGGTGTGTTGAATACGAATTTAGATGCTAAGACGTAACGAAGTAATATGGGATGTACTTGGCCAGTCGAGAAGAAATGTTGTATTTCATGCAATAATCTGGGTCATGGATTGGCAAAACGGCTCAAATGTTGCATTTTGTACAACAGTTTTGGGGTTAAGGGGGCATATGAGGCGGATCTATGGCCCATAATGTTGTATTTTTTACAAGATAATGGGCGGCAACTCCCTCTTCCCGTCAAAAATGATGTCTTTTGTGCAACATTAGCTTGGATGTCGGTAAAAGTACTATACTATAATTCGTTTATACCTCTTTATTGTGAAAACTGCTGAGTCACTTGGACCGAAGGGTTCTAGAAGGTAAGACGCCGCCAAGCAACAGAGAAAAAGCGCTGCCGATATTCGGTGGTGCTTTTTTGTGCTCTTGGGACGCCGGGAGGCCTAGTTGCTGCTCCGAAGATAGAAAACCTGCACTATTGCAGGTATTTTTCGAATTACGGGGTCAATCGAGTGGAAAAACTGCACTTTTGCAGGAAAAGAAAGATTTCCCCAGTCTACATGGTCAAAATGTAAAGGAATTTGGGACTGCCTGCCAATCAGCACGATATTGCCGGTTCCAGGAAATCTTCGGCTCACCAAATCGCCGCAATGGTAATTCCGTCATGTATATTCGCAATTTTTTCATGTACAATAATATTTGTGCAATTTTATGAAAACTTATACGGATAAAAATAGCTGGAGGTAACCTGCTGGAATGAAGCCAATTCTCGAAGTTGCAAGATCGTTTGGAATCGGAGAAGAGTACCTGGAATTGTACGGAAAATACAAAAGCAAGCTGGACTTTGCCCTGTGGAAGGATGTACAAAATCGGTCTGACGGCAAGCTGGTTCTGGTCACGGCCATGAATCCTACACCTGCGGGAGAAGGCAAAACGCTGACTACCATCGGATTGGCCCAGTCGCTGAACGCCATTGGAGAACCGGCGATCGCAGCGCTGAGAGAACCGTCGCTCGGTCCTTGCTTTGGAATGAAAGGCGGAGCAACGGGAGGAAACAAGGCGCAGATCGTACCATCCGAAGATATAAATCTTCATTTTACCGGCGATCTTCATGCCATTACTTCGGCCCATAATTTGCTTTCGGCCATGATCGACAATCATATTTTTCAAGGGAACGACCTCCAGATCAACCCGCAGCGTATTTTATGGAAGCGGGCTATGGACATGAATGACCGGGGGCTGCGCAATATCGTGACCGGCATCGGCGATGGCAACGGAGGCGTGCAGCAGTCCGGCTTCATGATTACAACGGCGTCGGAAGTCATGGCGGTACTGTGTCTCAGCGAAAACCTGGACGATCTGAAGGGGCGCTTGGGCCGGATGTGGGTCGCTTACAACATGCAGGGCGAAGTAATTACGGCCGCCCAAATCGGCGCGGTCGACGCCATGACCGTGCTGCTGAAGGACGCGATCAAGCCGAATATGGTACAAACCGTCGAGGGTACGCCCGTCATTGTGCACGGCGGTCCGTTTGCCAACATTGCCCATGGCTGCAGCAGCGTGACGGGAACCAGACTGGCTTTGAAGCTGGCCAAGGTCGTCGTTACGGAAGCAGGATTCGGGGCCGACCTCGGGGCCGAGAAGTTTTTTGACATCAAATGCCGTCAATCCGGCTTAACCCCGTCCGCAGCAGTGCTCGTGGTCACCGTCAAGGCGCTGAAATATAACGGCGGCGTGGGCAAAACGGATCTGGACCAGCCTAATCCGGAAGCGCTGAAGTCAGGATTGGGCAATATGACTCGCCACGTGGAGAATCTCCGTAAATTCGGCGTGCCTGTTCTGGTTGTCGTGAATCATTTTGCGGCGGACCGCGAGGATGAGCTTCAAGTCGTGCTCGATCAATGCCGCACGCTTGGCGTTCAGGCGGAAGTTTCCAAGGTTTGGGCCGAAGGAAGCCAAGGCGGCCGCGAGATGGCGAAGGCGCTAATGAAAATATTAAGCGAGGAAAAAGCTGTGTTTACCCCGCTCTACACCGACGAGACCGATCCCCGAGCCAAAATCGAAACGGTCGTACGGGAGATTTATCGCGGAGCCGGCGTCACCTACACGAAAGCGGCTTCGGATAAAATTGCGGAGCTGGAGCGTCTGGGTTACGGGAACCTGCCGGTATGCATGGCAAAAACCCCTTATTCCTTCTCCGATCAGGCCCGCCTGCTGGGCGCTCCGGAAGGATTCACCGTCAATGTCCGGGAAATTACGCTGTCTGCGGGCGCCGGATTCATCGTGGCTCACACCGGCAGCATCGTAACGATGCCGGGACTTCCCAAATCGCCGGCGGCGGAGCGAATCCATCTTGACGAACATGGTGAAGTAGCCGGTTTATTGTAATAGATTCGGGCGATTGACAGCCATAGCGATTTCTGACAAACTGGGCATAGATTTTGCCCGTAAAGCTTATTCCAGGTAAAGAGGTGAGCTTGTGGAAATCAGACAGTTAACCGCAGAGGAGTTTGAAGCGAGCACGGCATTGGCCGAATATGCATTTCAGTATCAACTTTCCCCGGTAATCCGGGAAGAACGACGGAGATCGTTTAAGCCCGAGCGGTATTGGGGCGCATTCGAGGAGGGGGAGCTGCAGGCGCGGCTGATTTTGCTGCCGCTGCAGCTGTATGTGCAGGGCAAAGCTCTGGACATGGGCGGCATCGCCGGTGTGGCGTCCTGGCCGGAGAAGCGGCGGAGCGGACTCGTCAGCCGCCTGCTGTTTCAGGCGCTGTCCCAAATAAACGAAGAAGGACGGACAATCTCCTGCTTGCACCCGTTCTCCATTCCCTTTTATCGCAAATTCGGCTGGGAAGTGTATACGGATTACAAGAAATATACGATACCGGTCGAGAAATTCCCGGCCAGGGCCGCAGCTCCCGGCAGCATCAAGCGCGATCTTAAAGATATCGGGTTGTTGAATCGGCTGTACCATTCGTTTGCGGGCAGATACAATGGAACGCTGGTCCGGGATGAGGAATGGTGGGAACGGTCGGTGTTGGATGAAGAGACGCATACCGCCGTTTATTTTTCGGACATGGGGGAGCCGGAAGGGTATACCCTCTACAGTATTAAAAATAAAGAGCTTCACGTGGATGAGTTTGTTTTCCTGAACGAGATGGCGAGGCAAGCGTTATGGACGTATTTCGCCAATCACGATTCCATGGTGACGCAGGCCGTCGTGGATCATGTTCCCGCGGACGACTTGCTGCCGTTCCTGCTTCAGGACCCGCGCTGCAAGCAGGAAGTCGTGCCGTACTTCATGGCCCGCATCGTGAATGCGAGCGGCTTTGTCCGCGAATACGCTTTTGCTCAGCAAGCTTCCGCCGTGCGGATCCCCCTTCGGATCACGGATGAATTCGCGCCTTGGAACGATGGGCGCTGGCTGCTTGAAGTCTCCGCGGAAGGAACCGGACAGCTCACTTCCGCGGTCCCGGATAGTTCCGAAGCAGAGAGCCTCGCCTGCGATATTCAAACCTTGACGGCTCTGTTTTTGGGCTACAAAAGCCCGCGGGAACTGTCGGCCTACGGGCGCTTGACCGCTTCCGAAGCATCCGTCAAGCTGCTTGAGCAGCTTATTCCCGCCAGGGCTTCGGCGCTGCTGGATTTCTTTTGATCGCAATTCATAAACATAATCCCTATTGATCCGCAACCGATCTTCGCCATTCCCAGGCGAGGGTCGGTTGTTTTTTTGCGCATCGTAAAAATTCCTACTATAAATCGCAAGTTTGACTCCTCAAAAACCCGGAATAATTCCGCTAGACTGAGGTTGTAGATTTTTGGAGTAAAGAGAGGGGTTAGCCGCATGAAAAGAACGAAAGCGTTGGCGCTGACGCTGGTTGCCGTTCTGATCCTCGCCACACTCGCGACCTGCGGCGGCGCCAAAGCTCTAACCGCGAAGAACGAAAGGGGATCGTCGAACAACGCCGCCAAAGAGCCGACGGGCGAACAGGTCGAGCTTACATTTTGGTCATTCGGGGTAACAAACTACGAAGATCTCGCCAGAGAATATACGAAAGAACATCCAAACATTACGATCAAATTTCAATACACAGCCGACGAAACCGTGCATCATAACAGTCTGACGACGGCATTCTCCGCCGGAGGGGGCGCTCCGGACATTTTTATGCTTGAGATCGGTTTTCTCGAACGTTTCATGAATTCTCAGGATAAGTTCTACAACCTGTACGACTTGGGGGCCAGAGGCATAGAGGGCAAGTATCTGGAATGGAAATGGAAGCAAGCTTCTTCGAAGGACGGCAACTTCCAGTTGGGCCTTCCCACGGATGTGGGACCAACGGTCGTTTACTATCGGACGGACCTTGCGGCGCAAGCCGGCCTTCCGACCGATCCGGACGGTTTCAGCGCCATGATCGATACTTGGGATAACTTCGCCACCGTCGCCAAACAGTTTAAGGAAAACACCGGCAAGCCGTTTGCCGATCTGACAGAACTTGTATATAACGGGCTGCGCGATCAATCGGACGGTCAAATTTACTTCAGCAAAGAAGACGGCTCCTTCATTGGAGACACCAATCCGCAGGTGAAGAAAGCCTATGACTTTACGGTCAAGGGTATTCAAGAAGGCTGGATCGGAAAATGGGCAACCTGGTCTTCCGAGTGGCAAAATGCGATTAATCAAGGTGATTTCGAAGTGATGCTCGGCCCGGCATGGATGGCTGGAACGATACGGAACGCCAAGGATTCCGCAGGCAACTGGGCGATCGCTCAGCTTCCCGAAGGCGCCGGCAACTGGGGAGGCTCCTTTCTGACGCTGCCGAAAGAAGGCAAACATCCCAAAGAGGCTTATGAATTCATCTCCTGGCTCGTCGATCAGGAGAATCAGCTAAAATCCTTTAAGGAAAGCGGACTCTTCCCTTCGATTCCGGCCATTTACGACGAACCGGCATTCAAGGCAGACAGGGACGATTTCTTCGGCGGCCAAGTTATTGCCGAAGCTTACGCCAAGTCGGCAGAAAGTGTAAAGCCGGTTTATTACGGACCGCTGCATACCCAAGCTGATAAGATCATTAAAATGGCGTTGACAAATGTGCTTGATAAAGAAGCCGATCCGCAAAAAGAATGGGACAGCGCGATGAAGCAAATCAAGCTATTGCTGGAACGAAGCTGAATCCTCGGGCTTTGGACGCTTGACCGAACCTGAACCTGTACCCAAGTAAGACAAAACCCGTAATTTATCCAAATTCGCAAGAAGATTTATGTTCTTGCGAATTTGGCTTATCAATCACAACTTTGGAGGTGCACTCATGGCAGTTGAAGTAACCGCAGAACAATCTTTTCACCATGTATCCGTGCTTCTTCAAATGGGACGTGCTGGGCCGCTCTAGTGCGTCGGCATCATAATTAAGAGCTGTCCGTCAGGATTTCTAATGTGGCAAGGAAATAAACAATCGAATGAAGAATAGTAGAGAAGGGAGATTGTGAGGGAGGCCATGTCATGAAGCTCCGCCGAAAAATCTTATTGGCTATTATTCTTCTAGTGTTTATTCCCGTCATTCTCATGGGGGCCATTTCATATTACAGCTTCTCGACCACAATGGAAAAGAAATCGAGCAATTTCTACTGGGTTTCGCTGCTGGAGACCGACCGGAAGCTGAAATTCGCACTGAATGAAGTCACAACCGTCTCGAACTCGGCGATCACGCAGCCGGTCATTCAGAAGACGCTGAAGCAGCCGGCTTCTGACGTCACTTACGAGCAAAAGCAGGATATCAACAATTTGATTAACCATCCGATGATTACTTCCTTCGGGCTTTACTCCAAAGATAAACTGTTGTACCAATTCAACGAAGCAATGTCGTTCGACGAGATGAGCCATCAAAGCTGGTACGGGGCGATGAAAGCCGCCGAAGGCCGCCCGGTATGGGTAGGTCCCGGCGAGAACGGGTCCGCTTCCGCGGGGAAACCGGTATTGATCCAGGCTCGCGTGATCAAGGATTATTACTCATTGGAGGATATCGGGGCAGTAGTCATTTATGTTAAACCGGATATTTTGGATCAGGTATTTTGGGACGCCGCGACGCTCAAACAGGGGGATATTCTCTTGGTGAACAAGCAGGGGAATATTGTTTTTGACAAGTCCGGCGAGCATATTGGGGAACGGACGCAGTTTCCTTTTCTGACGGACGGGGAACCGGGCGGAAAAGGCTATTACACGGATAAATACCAAGGCGAGAAATCTTTGATCACCTATTTGCCATCGCATAACAAAGACTGGTTTTTGGTGGCGATTACGCCAAGCAAGCTGATTGCTTCGGAATCGCTGTCGATCCGCAACATCGCGATTATTCTGGTGCTCGTTTCCTTGATTTCGGCCTTTTTGTTCGACCGCTTTTTTGTCCGCCGGCTGGTACGGAGCATCATCAGCGCCGTGAACGGCATGAAGCGGGTACAGCAAGGCATATTTGTGCCTATCACGAATACAATCAGGGCCGAAGACGAGACCGATTTGCTGGTTGACGGCTTCAATCGGATGAGCACGCAAATTTCCGAGCTGATTCAGCAAGTGCAGACCGAGCAGGCCCGGATGAAAGAGGTTGAGCTGCAAGCGCTTGTCGCGCAGATCAATCCGCACTTTATTTACAACTCGCTGGAATCGATTAATTCGATGGCGGTGCTGCAGGGCAATAAAGATATCAGCAAGATGGTCGTCTCTTTAGGCAAACTGCTGCGGATCAGCATCAGCGAGAATCAACAGCTGATCCCGCTTTCCATGGAGCTCCAGCATGTCCGCCATTATCTCGACATTCAGAAGTTCCGCTTCGAGGATAAGTTCACCTATCACATCGAGGTGCCGGAATCGTTGAGATATTACAACACGCAGAAGCTAATCGTACAGCCCATCGTGGAAAACGCGCTTTACCACGCGATTGAACAGATGGAAGGCAGCGGCTTCATTTCGATTACCGCCAAGGAAAGCGACCAGGATATCCTGGTCGACGTCATGGACAACGGCCCGGGTTTTGATCAGGATACGCTGCTTCATCTGTGGAGCAATGAGCGGATCAATCCAAAAAAATACCGGGTCAACGGCGTTGGGCTCAAAAATGTTCATGAGCGGCTTCGCATCCGGTTTGGCGGCTATTACGGCATCATGATCTGTTCATCTCCGGGATTCGGCTCGATTATTCGCATCCGCATTCCGAAGATATTGCCGTGATTCATGCGAATGCCAACCGACAAACGGGAAGGGGAGCCGTCATGAGAAAATGGTTCTTGAACTGGGGCTGGATTGCCGTGTACGCATTTGTACTTGCCGTCTCGGTTCTGATCATCGCCGCCGACCGCCACGAGCCGATCGAGGAGAGTCAAACGGAGAAGATTACGCTTACGTTCCGCCATTTTTGGATCAAGGAGCATGACCGGCCGATGCTGAACATCGTCGAGGATGTCGTCGACGAGTTTCAGAAAACCCATCCCAACGTCAAAGTGAATTTCGAAGGGATGGACCAAACGGTGCACCGCGAGCAGAAGCTGAAAAGCGAAATGGTAACCGGGACGCCGCCGGATATGTTCGTTTTGTTCGGAGGCGCCGAAATCGAGCCGTACGTCCGCTCCAACCGGCTGATGGATTTGACGGAATTTGTCCGAAAAAACGGGCTGGAGGACCAATTTCAGGATCTGCACCTGTGGACCTTTGACGGGCGGGTCTACGGCTTGCCGATCGAGGGAAATGCGGAGCCGCTGTTTTACAACAAAAAAATATTTACGGAATTGGGGTTGGAACCGCCAAAAACGCTGGACGAGCTGAATCGGGTGATTCGAACGGTATCGGCAAACAAAATTATACCATTTGCGCTTGGCAATGAAGAACGCTGGCCGGCGGCGATTTTTGCCCATTATTTGATGGACAGATATGCCGGTCCGGGATTAATCAATGAACTCGCGCAAGGGGACGAGACAAAAAGCTTCGAGAACGTCGGTTACTCGCAAGCCTTTACGGTATTTAAAACATGGATCGACGAGCACGCTTTCAGCTACGGCGCAAACGACTTGTCGACAGAAGAAGCTATCGACCTGTTTACGAGTGGAAACGCCGCCATGTACCTCAACGGGAACTGGGACATCAACCTGTTTCATAACGAAAAGACCCCGGCTGATTTTCAGAATCAAGTGGGCGTCATTCCTTTTCCTACACTGCAATCGGAAGAAACTAAATCGCTCGCAGGCGGTTATACGATCGGGATCGGCTTGTCCTCTAACTTGGAGGAAGCGAAATGGCAGGCGGCTCAAGAATTGCTGCAGGCTTTATACACGGAGGATGTCCAGCGGAGAATCGTGTACGAGGCGCTGCGGATTCCTTCGATGAAAATCGATTTTGATTCGGATCGGACCGGACCGGTTTTTCCTCAGGTCATTCAGCTCATGGAGCAAAGCCGGCAGAGCTTTGTCCCATATGACAACGTGCTGTCTCCGGAAGTGAACAAAACTTTCCTGAAGGTGCTGGAGGAAATGATCGGCGGGAAGATTTCTCCGGGGGAAGCCCTGCAACAAACTCAGCAAACTTCGGAGCAATTTTGGCAGCTGCGGCGCAGCTCTCTTCCCGATTAATAGCCTTGGAGGTGCTCAAATGGAAGCGAATGAGGAAAAATACCGGGTGATTCTGGTTGATGACGAACCGATCATTCTGCGCAGTTTGAAAGTAGCGGTTCCCTGGGAGGAACTCCGTTTGGAGATCGTTGGGGAGGCGAGAAACGGCGAGCAGGCGCTTCAGCTTGTTCGCGATCTTGCGCCGCATATGATTATCAGCGATATCCGCATGCCGGGCATCGACGGGATCACGCTGATGAAGGAGGTTTTGGCCGAAGACGAAAAGCGGCTGTTTATATTTATCAGCGGATACGGGGAATTCGAATATGCCAGAGAAGCGCTGCGGGAAGGCGCGTTCGATTATCTGCTGAAGCCGATCGACCATGACGAACTGATCGAAATGATCCGGCGGGCCAAAAAGAACCTGGAGAAGCAGTCGGAAAACGAAAGACTGCTGCATTCGGCTCAAGTACTGTCCGTTCTGGCCCGGGAGCGGCTGTTTGCCGAATTTATCGAGGGGAATCAGAGCCAAAGCTCTCTGCAGCATATGCGCTGGCTGGAAAACAGCGAGCTTCAGCAGGAATACTTCATGGCCGTGATTCAATTGGATCATTTCATGAAGTGGAACGAACGCTGGAATTCGGGGGAGAAACGGCTCTGGTTGTTTGCGATCCGCAATATTCTCAGCGAGTGGTCGATGATACATGGAGCCCTGACGGTATTTCCTTTCCACAGCGGGGAATGGGTGCTGCTGTTTCCAAGTTCGCTGAACGAGCAGAAAGAAAGCCTGGGAAACGACATTATCATGCAAATCAAGCACAATACCAAACTGTCCTGCTCCATCGGCTTCAGCCAGCGGGCAGCCGGCGTCGAGCAGTTGAGCGAAGCTTATCAAAGCGCCGCAAAGGCGTTGTATCAACGCTTCTACAGCGACCGTGAGGGCGTGTTTGTCGATTCCGCACCGGAGTTTGTGGCGTATCGGGAGGCAAAATACCCCAAACATTTGGAAACGGCGATTCTGGACAGTATTCGTACGCTGGACAAACAGCGAATGCTGGATATTTTAGACCAGACCAAACGGTATATCGAGGAGCAGGCGTTCACAAAAGAAACGGCCGAACGGATTATTTTGGAGATGACCGTGGTGCTTTACCGGCAGTTTGAACATATGAACCTTCTGTTGGAATGGTCGCTGGAGGGCTTGCTGCAGGAGCTGCATTCCCTGGGGACCCTGAATGAAATGATGGAGCTGATGAAGACTCATTTCGGCAAATGGATCACGGAAAGCCAAGAGAGCCCATCCAAGGAGAGCATTCAAACCGTCATCGCCAAAACGCAGGAATACATTTCAAACAATTATCATAAGGACCTCAGTATCGAGGAGGTTTCCGAGCTCGCCGATCTCAGCATCAGTCACTTTTGCATGCTGTTCAAGCAGATTACCGGCTTTACGTTCCTGGAATATTTGACCCAGTGCCGGATTGAAAAGGCCAAATACATTTTGCGAAATAGTCAAGTTAAGGTGTACCAGGTGGCGCCGCTGGTTGGTTATCAGGATCCGCGCTATTTTACGCAGGTCTTCAAAAAGGTCACGGGAAAGACGCCAACCGAGTTTCGCGAAGAAGGAGCCTGAGAAAGGAATGCTCCATAAAAAAAGCCGGGCAGGGACGATGGTTCGTTCCCTACCCGACTTTTTTATTTACGACGAACGTCTGCGTCTCATGGACCCCATGATAAGACTGACGATCAGCACAAGCACAATGGCTCCGATCAAGGCCGGAATGAAGTAAAAGTTACCGAGGACCGGACCCCAATTGCCAAGGACCAGGCTGCCAAGCCAGGCGCCGACGAATCCCGCGACAATGTTGCCGATAATGCCGCCCGGGACATCTCTCCCCAAAATCGTGCCGGCAATCCAACCGATTATGCCGCCGATAATGATAGACCACAAGAAACCCATCTGGACCACTCCTAAATGATTCATTTTCTTGATTGTTACTATTGCCAAAAATTTGGATTTTAAACGGGCAATTAAGTTACGGATTTGACATAGGGACCCTGCTGGACGTATCGTAATGGGAAATTGAGTGTTGAAAGGACGAAACGGCCCATGGGTTGGCTGATTTATGCGCTTGGCCTTTTAACGGCGTTGATCATAGGGATTGTCTGGGTCTGGCTGAAAAGACGGCAGGCTAACGTTTCGGCAAAGCCCCAAGCCATCGTAACGACCTTTAAAGAAGACCCGAGAACCTCCAGGGCCTTTGCCTGGGTTACTTCAAGCTTCGAGGATCGCGGAAGAATACAGATTTCGCCGGGACCGGCCGGTGATTGGGCCGGAGAACAGGTGCTTACGTTTGAAGCGAAGTCGGCGATCAGCCGTTCCGGAAAAGGCGGGAGTCTCTCCATCCATAAAGCGGCGGTTACCGGCCTGAATCCGGGGAGGGCTTATATCTACCGTGTGGGGGGCGGCAAATTCGGGAGATGGAGCGAACCCGCGCAGTTCCTGACGGAATCCGCAGAACCGGAAAGCTTCACCTTTATCAACGTCACGGATACCCAAGGGGAGAAGGAAGATGATTTCAAATGGTGGAAGCGTACGCTGAAACGGGCTTTTGCCGTTTATCCCGATGCGCGGTTTATTTTACATAACGGAGATTTAACGGGGGATCCTAGGGAAGAGAAAGGGTGGGATTATTTTTTTACCGCCTCCCTCAAATGGCTGCTTCGGGTTCCGCTGATGCCGGTAACCGGAAATCACGATGAGATTGCGGAAGGAATCGCGGGCTGGTACCCCGATCATTTCAATTTGCCGGATAACGGGGCGGAAGGATCGATTCCGGGGACAACCTACTCGTTTGACTACGGTCATGCGCACATCGTCGTATTGAATACGGAATCGAATCTCGTCAAGCAGACCAAGTGGCTGCGCTGCGATCTGAAGAAACGGCGGAAGCCGTGGATCATCGTGGCCATGCACCGTCCGGCATACGGCGGCAATATGTACGAGAAAGCGGAAGAATGGGTAAGGGTGTTTGACGAGTTTGGGGTTCATTTGGTGCTGCAGGGGCATAATCATGAATATTCGCGGTCCTATCCTCTGTGCGGCGGAAAAGTCGTTCCGGACGGAAAAGGGACCGTCTATGTCGTTACCAACACGGCCGGTCCCAAGTTCAACAATGTGAAAAAGGATAAATTTTATCAGGCGGCTCACTTTCAGTCCGGGAAACAAATGTTTGCCGCGGTCACGGTCAGTGAGCGTTCGCTTCACTTTCAGGCCTACGATGCCGACGGCTTGCGGCGGGATGAATTTGTCTTAAAGCGCTAGGCTCAGGAATGGCTCGGTTATTTCACCCCGTCTACACTTGGAACCGGAGCGGCGGATTCCTGAATTTCCTCTTTGCGCTGTTTCCCGCGGCGAAGCAGGAGCCCTAGCAGAGAACCGCCGATGGCGACGAAGATCATGATGTGGAACGTATCGTCAAAGCCTTTGGCAAGCACGGTCGCAGCGGCTTTCTTGACCGCTTCGGCGGAAGCCGCCGTTTGCGGCAGGTTGCCGGCTTTGGCTGCTGCGGCAGCGGCCTCCTTCATTTCATTGCCGCGGAACGTCGTTCTCGAGGTCAATATCGTCACGAGCGCCGAGATGGCCAGCGAATTGATGACCTGCTGCATGGAATTGGTCAGTGAAGTAACCCGGTTGATCAGCGGTTTGGGTGCTTTATTCAGCAGATGGTTGTTCATCGGCATCGTCATCAGGCCCATCCCGGCTCCGCACATAATTAAAGGCAAAATAATATCGTGGCTTTCGGTCGTCAGATCCACGAAAGAATATTGATATAAAGCTCCTGCCACAAGACCAAGTCCGGCTACCACAAGCCATCTTACCCCGATTTTATCAAAAAGTATTCCGGCGAACGGCATCATGAGCCCGGAGGCAATCGCCTGCGGCAGCAGGGTAAGTCCGGTGTCATAGGCGCCGAAGCCGCGGGCCTGCTGCAGAAATTGCGGCAGCATAAAGAGCGCTCCGTAAAGCGCGAATTGCCCGATCCACTGGACGATGATACCGGCGCTAAAGTCAATGGAACGAAAGATGCGCAGTTCCAGAAGCGGGTTGTTGGTTTTCAGTTCGGCGACGATAAAAGCGGCCAACGCGACGAGCCCGACGGCGATGCCGATCAGCGTCTTATCGGAAGTCCAGCTTTCCGCGCCTTGACTGACCCCGTACGACAGGGAAGCGAAGGCTAGCGGACCAAGAACCATGCCCCATTTATCGATGCCGGGCACTTGGCTTCTCTCCACTTTCGGCAGCTTTCGCATGCCGATCAGCAGGCAAATGATTCCTACCGGAATGTTGATCAGAAAAATCCAGCGCCAGGTCTGGTATTCGACCAGATATCCCGAGAGTACGGGACCGATTGCAGGAGCGAAAAGGACGGGAATCCCCATGATGCCCATGACGACTCCGACTTTATTGGAGGGACTCAGTTTGTAAACGTAAGCCATGGCTACCGGAAGCACGCATCCGCCTCCAAGGCCTTGAAGCACCCGAAACGCAATCAGCCATTCGGCGCGGTTCGGGGTCGAGCAAAGGATGGAACCGATCGTAAACAAAACCACGGCGCCGAGAAAAATATTTTTCGCCCCAAAACGGTCGGACAACCAACCCGACAGCGGAATGACGGAGGCCTGCGCGAGCATGTAGCCGGTGACGACCCACTGCAAGGTTTTCAAATCCGTGTCGAAGTCCTTAACCAACGTGGATAACGCAACGTTCATGGCGGTGTTGTCCAGCACGACCATGAATACCCCGGCTATGATCGCCAACAGCGGCACCAAAATGCCGGACAACCGGAACTCCGCTTGGGGCTTAATGGTTTGCTCCATTGTTTTCTCCTCCTGTGCGACCGTGACTAGCCGTTGCTTCACGGTCGATTTCTCTTTATAATGAGACTGAAATCAAGAATAGGGACAATTGTCCGGTGTAGCACCTTTTTATTCTACGGACAATTGTCCGGCAAGTCAAGAAGCTGTGGGAGGTTCCGTTTATGAATAGATCGGATGGTCGTTCGGAGCATGAAACTTGGGCAAACTCCGAAAGAAAAGCGGCAATTGAAGCGGAGGAAATCGACTGCGGGGAAGCGCGGGCGCCCGGCCGGCGCCGTCGAGATCAGGATCCTTATCGGGAGCGCATTTTGGAAGCGGCCCGGATACTGTTTCAGGAGCAAGGCCTGGAAGGGGTCAGCATGTACCAGATCGCCAAAAAGGCCGGCATGGGACAAGGTTCGCTTTATCGGCGGTATGCGGACAAAGGCGAGATTTGCTCGGATTTGCTGAAAAACAACATAAAGCCGCTGTTTGCGGGAATCGAGGCCAAGGTTGCCGAAATGAAAGGAAACACGGCATCCGGCGGGAAGGCGGCGATGGATTGCCTGCTCTTGATCGTTCGGCAGATCATTGATTTTATCGACGAGCATGCCGAGATCCTCTTAATGATCAAATCGGAGTTCACCGGGAAGAAGCAATTAACCCAGTTTGAGCATCCTATATTCATGAAGCTAGGTGAAATTTTAACCGATCTGCTCGAACAAGCGGTTCGGGACGGGGAAATCCATGGGATCGACCCGCGGTTTATGGGCAGCGCCTTGCTAGCGATGCTCAGTCCGGATTTGTATCTGTTCCGGCAAAAATACCATGGGGCCGGCAAAGAGGACAATTTGGGAGGCATTTTCCGTATTTTGAACGCGGTGCGTAAATAAAAAACACGAAAATAAAAACCGCCCCAGTTGCCGGAATGGCCCGGCAGCTGGGGCAGTTTTTTAGTAGCTTGAGGTTGGCTAAACCGTTACTTTCCCTTCCCGAGAGAGAGAACCCGCTAGATCGGAAATGGCGTGGCGTTCGTGTTCCGCCGCGCTCAGCTTTCGGCACTCCCGGAAAGCAAAATGCTGGCATCCCCGGCATTTGTCGCTTTCGATTTTGCCGAGGGCATAGTTCAGCGCATCCCCGGTATGTCCAAAAAAATTCTCTTCGCCGATCAACCCGAGGCAGCCGGTTCTCGCGAGCAGGCTCCGGGGTTGGTCCTGGAGCCCGGAGATCACTATGGTTACCCCGCCTTTTTTAAGCCGTTTAACCAGCCGGTAGAAATTGGATTCGCCCGTCGTATCCATGAACGGCACCTTGCTCATGCGCATGACGACGGCCTTCAGGTGCTTCATGTTATCCAGTTCCGAACCGGAGATTTGAAACGTATGGGCAGCGCCGAAAAATAGCGGACCGTCTATGGTGAAGATGGAAATTTGCGGACAGTCATGGTCTTTGGTGACCATATGGGCATGCACTTTTTCATTCTCGGAAGAAGGATCGGGCAGCACTCGATTTACGGACAGCGTGTCGCTCATCCGTTTGACGAAAATGACAACGGCAAGCACTAAACCGATTTCCACCGCTGTCGTCAGCGTCGTGAACACCGTGAGCAGGAAGGTGACGAGCAGGACCAGGGAATCTCCCGTCCGGGTTTTGAGCATATGGGCAAAAGCCTTGCGTTCGCTCATGTTCCAGGCGACCACCATCAGGATCGGCGCCATGCTGGCCAGCGGAATGTTGGAGGCGTATGGCGCGAACAAGGCAACGATCAGCAGCACGACCACGCCGTGAATGATCCCGGAAAGAGGCGAGGCCGCTCCGTTTTTAATATTGGTCGCTGTCCGGGCGATGGCTCCCGTGGCGGGAATGCCGCCAAAAAATGGAGTGACGATGTTCGCGATACCTTGTCCGATCAATTCACGGTTGCTGTTGTGGCGGGTTCCGCTCATGCCGTCGGCTACAACGGCCGAGAGCAGCGACTCGATGCTGCCGAGCAGCGCGATGATCAGGGCCGGCTGGAGCATGTGCGTAAAGTTGCCGACGCTCAGCGAAATCGGATGCAGGTTTGGCAATCCGCCGGGAATATCGCCGTAAGCGGAGCCGATGGTTGTCACTTTGCCGGGGAACAGCCAGATTGCCGCCAGCGTCGAAAGGATGATTCCCACCAGCGACCCGGGCACTTTTGGAAGAACCTTTGGGGTGAGCAAAAGTGCGGCCAAACAAATGCAGGCCGTCAAAATGCTGTACAAGTTGATTGTGGAAATATGAATGCCCAGCTCTTTCATGCTTGCAAAGAAATATTCCTGCCGTTTCAACCCGGTAAGACCAAGAAAGTTCCCGATCTGCCCGCTGAAGATCGTCACGGCGATTCCGGCGGTAAAGCCAATCGTCACCGGCCTCGGAATAAACCGGATTAATGCGCCGAGCCTGAGTACGCCCATCAGTACTAAAATAATCCCGGCAAGAAATCCGGCGATCAGCAGATTTTCATAACCATACTGCATGACGATCGCCAGCAAAATCGGGATGAACGCTCCCGTCGGGCCCCCGATCTGAAATTTGGAGCCTCCCAGCAGCGAAATAATCATTCCGGCGATAATCGTCGTATAAAGACCGTATTCCGGCTTGACTCCCGAAGCGATCGCGAAAGCCATGCCCAGCGGGATCGCCACGATGCCCACGATGCAGCCGGAGATCAAATCCTTTCGCAGCTTGCCAACATTGTAATCCTGAAACCTTCCTGCCCACTTCATCCATTAACCCTTCTTTTCTATAAGGTCTGCTAAATTTTCTCCGCTAGCTTCAGACACAAAAAAGAACCCCCGCTGCCCGGCGGGGAGTCGAAGGTTCCTATTTTTCCTGACGGATGCCTTCCAGTAGAGATATCGATTCCACTAAATGGTTGTTAAAAATCTGCCGGGCAACTGCAAGCAAATCCTTGATCAGCGGATCCCGCAGCGAGTAGATGACCGTAGTTCCTTCCTTAACGCTGTTGACCAAATTTTTCGCGCGAAGAACGGCAAGCTGTTGTGACACGGCCGAGCCCTCAGAACCGAGAATGGCTTGAAGCTCGTTGACGTTTTGCTCGCCTTCGCTCAGCACCTCCAAAATACGGATACGCATTGGATGGGCGAGAGCCTTGAAAAATTCGGCTTTAAATTGCTGAATGTTCACGTCCATCGGATATAAGCTCCTTAAAGTTTGAAGTTTCATATATCTGAATCTTTGCATATTTAACATATTATCATATGGAGGTTCTCTATGCATAGACAAATTTTAGGATGACGGATAACGGCAAAATTATGCTTAGGCACGATTAACAGGAATAACCGTTTGTACGGAGATCGAATGAATGTTATCATTATCATTGATAATCATTATCAAAAAAATAGAAATAGAGATAGATTGAGATAATGCCGGTTCTCTAGCAGGCCTTGCGTCTCTAGCGAATTCGTTCAGAACATAGGGAAAGCGAGAGTGAATGAAGTGGGACATCTTTTGGAGGTTAAGGATTTGGCGATATCGTTTAAAACGCGGGAGGGAGAGGTTCAGGCGATTCGCGGCGTCAGCTTCCACGTGAACGAGGGCGAAACGCTGGCGATTGTCGGCGAATCGGGCTCGGGAAAAAGCGTAACCTCCCAGGCCGTCATGCAATTGGTTCCCAGACCGCAAGGCCATTACAAACATGGGCAAATCCGGTTCGAAGGTGAAGAACTGATCGGGAAAACCGAAAAGCAGATGCGGCAAATCCGCGGCAAGGAAATCGGGATGATTTTTCAGGATCCGATGACTTCTCTGAATCCGTCGATGAAGGTAGGCAAGCAGATCACTGAGGTTCTTTTCACGCATGAAAAGATGACGAAAAACGCCGCTCATGAGCGGGCGGTCGAACTGCTGCGGCTGGTGGGAATTCCGGCGCCCGAACGCCGTTTCCAACAATATCCGCATGAATTCAGCGGCGGGATGAGGCAGCGGGTGGTTATCGCGATGGCGTTGGCGGCGAATCCCAAGCTGCTGATAGCCGATGAACCGACCACGGCGCTGGACGTTACCATTCAGGCGCAGATTTTGGAGCTCATGAAGGACCTGCAGCGGAAAATTGGCATGGCGATCATCTTCATCACCCATGACCTCGGCGTTGTAGCGAAGATGGCCGACCGGGTGGCTGTTATGTATGCCGGGCAAATCGTCGAGACCGGGACCGTGGACGAGATTTTCTATGATCCGCGGCATCCGTACACGTGGGGGCTGCTGGCGTCAATGCCCAGCCTGGACGGAAGGGATGGCAAACGGCTCACGGCGATTCCCGGCACGCCTCCCGATCTGATCCGGCCGCCAAAGGGCGACGCGTTTTCTTTGCGCAACCCTGCCGCGATGAAGATTGAATACGAGCAGGCGCCGCCTCTCTATAAAGTATCGGATACGCACGAGGTGAGATCCTGGCTGCTGCACCCCTACGCTCCGGAAACGCTGCCTCCGGAAGCGGTAGCGCGGAACCGGCGCAAGCTGGAGGGCGTATACGAGCAGCCGGTGTTGGTGGAGCAATTAAATTATTAGCGACCGATTCGGCCATCGGATCTGCCGATGCTCCAAGTGGGAGTACATTCGGGGCGGTTCGTGGTACACTGGCTATAAAACTAGTATTTTACGGCGTGGCTATCATTTTACGCGGCAAGGAGAATGAGATGAAGCTGGTATCCTGGAATGTCAACGGACTAAGAGCATGTGTAGGAAAGGGATTCAACGATTATTTTGCTGCGGCCGATGCGGATATTTTTTGCCTTCAGGAGACGAAGCTGCAGGAAGGGCAAATTACGCTGGAACTGGGCGAGGAGTACGAGCAGTATTGGAATTACGCCGAGAAAAAAGGGTATTCCGGGACCGCCGTATTTACCAGAATCAAACCGCTGTCGGTACGCTACGGGATCGAGGAGGAATCCGAGCCGGAAGGCCGGATCATTACGCTGGAGTTCGAGTCTTTTTATCTTGTTACGGTGTATACGCCGAATGCGAAACGGGACCTGTCCCGGCTGGACTACCGGATGGAATGGGAGGAACGTTTCCGCGGCTATTTGCTTCAATTGGACAGCCTTAAGCCCGTCATCGTCTGCGGGGATCTGAATGTGGCTCACCGGGAGATTGATCTGAAAAATCCGCGCTCCAACGAAGGCAATTCAGGGTTCACCCCGCAGGAACGCGGTAAAATGACGGAGTTGCTGGATTCCGGGTTCGTTGATACCTTCCGGTATTTTTATCCGGACCGGACCGATGTCTATAGCTGGTGGTCCTTTATGCCGAAGGTGCGGGAGCGGAACGTGGGTTGGCGGATCGACTATTTTCTCGCTTCGTCCCGGCTTGCCCCCCAATTGCTGGATTCCGACATTGACTGCCACATCATGGGCAGCGACCACTGCCCGGTGGTTTTGACGGTGGATGGTGTGGGGCGGTAAGGGGGGAATAAGGCGCCTATGTCTACCACAGGCTTAGGGAAGTAAACTGGGGCAAAAAGGAATTAATGGGGAATATGTGATATTATTGATTTGGAATGAAGCGATTGAAAACCGATCCAATTCATATTAGAAAACCGACGAAGAACGTCCTTGATCCGCCATACGCGGTGCGAGGGCGTTTTTTATATTTTTGAAAGGTGGAGTAGAAGGAATATGGATTTTGAACAAGCGCATGAGATTTTTCTTGAGTATCATCTATCAGTTAGAAAGGGCGAACGAAGGGGGAGATTGCACCGGGGGCATAATTACGCCGAGAAGCTGTTTCTCCAGAATGTATGGTGGCCGCTGTTTGGTTCCCTGGAGCATCTGCATCCCGAATACGAGGTATACGACTGGAACCGCAAATTTGGAATCGAATGTGACGGGTTCCAGAGCCATGTGAGGGATATGGACCGGGACAAGTTCAGTTATTCGCTGAACCGCGACGTGTTTTTGAACGGCATGGGGTGGAAAATGATCCACTTTTCCTTTGACGATATTCAGAGCCGACCGGAAATTTGCCGCATGCTGCTTCAGCTCGTTGTGGGTCCCAATTTGCTAAAAAGCCGGTCAAGTTCAATGAATAGGTCTATGTCCGTAGGCGAAAAGGAAGTGCTGAAAATGGCCTGGAGCCTAGGGAGGCCCATTCGTCCTAGAGACATCATCAACCGCTGCGAAGTTAACTATCGGACGGCCCGCAGATGGCTGCAGGGATTGGTCGACAAGGGAAAGCTTCGCCCCAAAGCAGGGGATAAATACATATGCCGCTATGAGCTGGCGGAAGGATCATCGGATGATTTGGTATAGCTTATCGGGGACTATTAACTACCGCCGCCGCCTGACTAAATCCGTAATATCCGCGATGATTTAACACTTACCGGCAATTTGTCTCCGCGTTTGGTTGAAAAGGACCGGCCATGGCGTAAATGTTGTACAAACTGCAACATTTACGCTCATTCCCGGGGGAAAAACGTAAGATGTTGCAGTTTGTACAACAAATTGAGGCGAAAAGGGTCATTCGAGCAATAAAGCAGGGAAAATGTTGCACAAAGTACAACATAACCCCAAATTTCACTTGGAAGATAATAAAATGATGTATTTAATACAATATTTCTGGGTGGCAGGTTGGAATAAGCATCGACAATGGTGGCTAAGGGACGAGCCTTAAAAAGTTGGGTCGGGGATAGAATGAGCTAGTATGGGCAGTATGTGTGGTTGAGGTTAAGCTAAGCTTGTATGAGAGAATATGTGTGGTTGAGGTTAAGCTAAGCTTGTATGGGCAATATGTATTGGTTCAGGTTATAGACTGAGCCGGTATGGGGCTAATTTAAGCTAGGATTGTATTAGTGTGGGCCAGTTTGAGTTAGTAAAAGCCAGCTTAAGCTAGTAAGAGTTAGTATAAGTTAGTATAAATTAGCATGTGCGGGTTGGCGTGGGGCAGTGTGGGTTAACATGGGTTACATGGGTTACATGAGTTAGCAAGTATCACCATGCGTCACCGTGTGTCACCGTGTGTCCGATCGAACCGTACCAAGCGTTAAAAGCCTTAAAACTATCACATCATTAGTTACTTTATTAGTCTCATCGGTAGTCTTTTAAGTTTGCAAAAGACACTTCAAAAAAAGCGAGTGATTACTCACTTGACAGTTTTGGCGATGAGATTTATATTAGTGTCATCAAGAGAAGTGAGTAAGTACTCACATCAATAACTTATCTCTTGGAGGAGTGAGTGAAGATGGCGTTGGAACACGAAATTTGTATCCAGACTCGTAATGTTTACCGTAAATTTGATGACAAGGAAGTGCTGCACGGGATCAATCTCGATGTCAGACGAAGCGAGATTTTCGGCTTGCTGGGACCTTCCGGCTCGGGAAAGACGACCTTTGTCAAAATGATCGCCGGAATCGACGAGGCGACGAGCGGCGAGATCGAAGTGCTCGGTACGCGGATGCCTAAGCTGTCGATGATGAATCGCATTGGCTATATGGCCCAATCGGATGCGATGTACACGGAATTAACGGCGAAGGAGAATTTGGAATTCTTCGGCTCGCTTTTTGGGCTGCGGGGAGACAAAATGAAAAAACGGATGCTGGAAGTGATGGAGCTCGTCAACCTGACCGAGCATTTGAAGCGTCCGGTCGCCGCTTATTCCGGCGGGATGAAGCGCCGCTTATCCCTTGCGATTGCGCTTATGCACGAACCCGAGGTGCTTATTCTCGATGAGCCAACCGTTGGGATCGATCCCGTTCTTCGTAAATCGATTTGGGATGAGTTTGAGCAGCTGAGCCAAAAAGGCACGACCATTCTCGTAACGACCCATGTTATGGATGAGGCGGATAAATGCCATCGACTCGGGATGCTGCGCGACGGCAGTCTGATCGCCGTGGGAACGCCGGAAGCGCTGAAGGAAGAGACCGGCAGCGCTACGATTGAAGAAGCGTTCCTGTACTATGGAGGTGTCCGCTCATGAGAATTCGTGCCCTGATTATACGTATTATTCGTCAGTTCATTCATGACAAAAGAACAATGGCGCTGCTTATCATCGCTCCGCTGCTGGTCCTTTCGCTGATGTATCTCGTCTTCAACGGCGATGCCTACCAGCCGAAAATCGGCGCGCTCCAGCTTCCGCCCGCAATAGCCGAGAGCCTGGAAAACAACGACGCGGTCGTTACCGTCTACGATTCCGCCGATAAAGCCGAGGCCGCTCTCGCCGATCAGAAGATCGACGCAATTATCCGGCTCGAAGGCGCCGTCCCTCATGTGAAGCTGGAAGGCAGCGATCCTTCCAAGAACAGAGCCGTCATGCTGCTGCTTCAAAAAACACTGCAGGCAAAAGCTCCGGCGGCCGGCCAGGCTGCGCAGGTCCCTACCCCGGGCCAACCGCAGGTTCTGGCTCCGGAGTTCGAATACCTGCACGGATCGGCGGATATGTCGACCTTTGACAATTTCAGTCCGGTGCTGATCGGATTGTTCGCCTTCTTCTTCGTGTTCCTGATCGCCGGAGTATCCTTCCTGCGGGAACGCACCAGCGGCACACTTGAACGGCTTTTGGCCACGCCGCTGCGCCGCTGGGAGATCGTTGTCGGCTATATGGCGGGCTTTGGAATCTTCACCAGTCTGCAGGCTATTCTGATCGCCGGTTATACGATCGGCGTGCTGGGCAGCCTGATGGTCGGCTCCTTCGGTTACGTGCTTTTGATAATGCTGCTCTTATCCCTTACCGCGCTGAGCTTTGGCACTTTGCTGTCGGCGTTCGCCAACACGGAATTTCAGATGATCCAGTTCATTCCGATCGTGATTGTACCGCAAGTATTCTTCTCGGGGATGTTCGATCTCGAGAGCATGTCGCCTTGGCTGAGCTGGTTATCCTACATTACGCCGCTGAAATACGGCGCAGATGCCATGCGGAACGTCATGATCCGCGGGGAGGGCTGGAGCGCCATTGCGGTCGACGTATATATTTTGGCGGGATTGTCCCTTCTGTTCATGGCTGCCAACGTGCTCGCATTGCGTAAACATCGGAAAATATAGTAATCTGGTTGAAGACATTCAATCGTACTGGAAAGGGGAGATGCCTCTATGTCGGATGAAAAAGAAGCATGGCTGGAGGATCTTATCCGGTTGACCGAAGACGACGGCAAGGAAAAGAAAACCGAAAAACAAATTAAAATTTTGGAAGCGGCGGTCGAAATTTTTTCGGAAAAAGGCTTTGCCGCCACGTCTACCAGCGAAATCGCCCAAAAAGCCGGAGTCGCCGAGGGAACGATTTTCCGCCATTATAAAACGAAAAAGGATCTGCTGCTGTCGATTGCGGGACCTATCCTGGTCAAGTTGGCCGCTCCGTTTTTGCTGCGGGATTTTGCGCGTACGCTTGATCTTCCTTATGAACGCGCCGAGGACTTCTTCCGCGCTTTGCTCAAGGATCGGCTGAAGTTTGCGCGCGATAATACACGGATACTCAAAATTTTGATTCATGAGGTGCCTTATCAGCCGGAGCTGCTGGAGCAGGTGAAAAGTTTAGTTACAGAGCATGTCGTGGTCCGGATCGAACGGGCGATCAAGCATTTTCAGCAGTTGGGCCAACTGGTTGATGAGCCGTCCTGGCGGGTGATGCGCACCGCGGCCAGCGTATTTATGGGAATGGTGCTGTTTCATGTGCTGCTCGCTCCGAATTTCCCCTTTGAGGAAGACGAGGAAATCGAGCGTACGCTTGAACTGGTTATGCACGGCATAGCCAGCCGTCCGGCATGATGGAAGTCATATAAAAATCACATCTGGCAAAATGGCCAAAAGAGACTGTCCGTCGGGCGGTCTTTTTTGTATGCGTAAATGCAGATTAAATTAAAACAATTTTAAATAAATGTGCTCGGAGTGATAAAATAAGGGTAAGTAAATAAAGGAAATGCAAAAATGAAAATCGCGGCGATGGAGGGGACGGGAACAAATGAAGGAGTGGCTGCGGCGCGTGCGCAAAGGTTATGGGAAAAAGCTGGTCTCTCTCCATACATGGAACGGTTGGATTGTAGCGATTTTGGCCTTGACGGGGCTCATCCTGGTGAGCGGGTTTTGGCGGGAAGCGCTCGGCGGGGGCCGGTTGTGGATCAAATGGCTGCACATTGCCGTAGGAATCGCATCGATCGTGCCGGTGATTTATTATTTGCTGCTGGCGGGGAAGCATTGGAAGCAGCTCAGGCAAAAACCCTGGCAGCGATTCAATGTGCTTGTCGTATTGGGCTTGTTATTGGGGTGGTTCGCCTCCGGTGTGCTCCTATGGCAGTTTAGAGCGGTGGGGCCTCGTGTCTCGAATGCCGCATTAACGGTACATGATTTGCTGACATGGATCGGGCTACCGTATATCATCTATCATTCTCTTACGCGGGTAAAATGGTTCAAGGAGCCTAATAGGCGGACGATCAGGACTGAGGATGAAACGATCGGGGAGGAAGCGGCAGCGGAAGGAAGCCCAGCCAAAACGCCGCGGCCAAGTTCGCCGGAGCCGGCCTCGCCTCAACCCGTATACACCCGAAGGGCGTTTATTCGCGGCGCGATTGGTATTGGTCTGGCCGTAACACTGGGGCCGTCCTTCGTGAAATGGCTGGGCAATTCGTTGAGCAGTATCGGTGGCGGGGGGGCGTCGATCGATCAGATGCTTGCGGAAAACGCCAATAAGATGATTCCCGATCCGGTGCCGCTGCCCGCTTCGAATCCGCCGCGAGGAGGCGGGGCTGAAGGATATTTTCGCGTATATACGGTAACGCCGATCCCGTCGTTTACCAACGAAAACTGGTCGTTTACGATTGACGGACTTGTCGAAAAGCCGTTTAAGTGGAGTTGGGAGCAGTTTTTGAAGCTGAAGCGCACGGTGCAGGTCAGCGATTTTCACTGCGTTACGGGCTGGTCGGTATACAAAAATACGTGGGAAGGCATCCCGCTGAGAATACTTCTGAACGAGGCCGGTGTGAAGTCTAACGCCAAAACGGTGAAGTTCTATTCCGGCGACGGAGTTTATACCGACACGCTGACGCTTGACCAGGCCGATATGGAGGACGTTATGGTAGCGGTCATGCACGACGGCAAACCGATTCCGAGCGATCTCGGCGGCCCGGTCCGCCTGGTCGTTCCCAAAATGTACGGCTACAAGTCGGTCAAATGGCTAAACCGGATCGAGCTTATTGAGGGCGAGCATGTAGGTTATTGGGAGGAACGGGGATATTCGAATGACGCTTGGGTTTGATTTAAAATAAAAGCACGCGGCATAAAAAAGCCGGGGCCCTACAGTGGAGGTGCCTCGGCTTTTGCGTTTTTCGCTACAGTGTGATTTTATGAAGCTCGATATTTGCCGCAATGCCTCCGACCTGAATTTCGGTAATTTGCTCTTCGAAATTCAGGGACAACTTTGCCTTGATTTCGGAAGGCTGGTTCATTGTGTATCCCTGGCGGAAAATATAGTCCGATGCAGCGGGACGCCCCGGAAGCTTTCCGTTATGATAAAGATAACATGCCAGCGCGCCATTGGAAGTGCCGGTTGCGCTCTCCTCCGGTATGTCGTACAGTGGGGCAAAGTTCCTGCAATACGCCAAGACCCCTTCCTCCGCGTCCAAAGTGAACAAATGGTATCCGATGACCTGATACTCCCGGCTGATCTCGGAGATTCGGGCAAAATCCGGAGCAATTCGCTCCAGCGCCCGGCGACTTCCAATCGGAACCAGAATGTCCCTAAGGCCAGTGGAAACGATCTGAACGGGCAGGTCCGATGCCAAATCCTCCGTGCTTATCCAAAGCGAGTCCGCAATAATCGTTCTGTCCACCTGCTCAAAAAACTGCGGCAGCGCCTGAGACAGAAAAACCTCTCCGTTTTCCGCAAGTGTTACTTTCAAGAGCCCTGCCTTGGTTTCCAGAGAATAGCTGCCCAAACCGATTCGTCCCTGAGCCCGTAATAGATAGAAAGCGGCAATCGTTGCGTGTCCGCATAAGTCCACCTCGCTGTTCGGGGTAAAATAGCGAAGTTTGAAATCGGCCGCAGCCGATTCCAGAAAAAACGCGGTCTCAGATAGACCGACGATTCCGGCCGTTTCCTGCATGTCCGTCTCGGACATGGAACCGGCGTTCAGAACGACGCCCGCAGGATTGCCGCCATGTTTTTCCTTAGCAAAAGCATTCAGGGTATATACTTCGATTTCCATATCCTTACCTCGTTTCTACCATAAAAATGCAAGAGATTTTGTTGAATATCAGCTTACTCATGAATGGTTTGCCTGTCAAACCAAGAATGGATACGATAGAGCGATTTTATATTGACAATGATAATCATTATCAATTATACTCCATTATGTTGAGTTATACTCTATTGGTGGAGTGATGAAGATGAGTAAAATCATTATTGTATATGCCAGTCTGACGGGCAACACGGAAGAGATGGCGGAGCTGATTGCCGAAGGTATTCGCAACACTGGAGCAACGGCGGAGCTTAAAATGGTTGAAGATTGCAATGCCAATAAGCTGCTTAATTATGACGCTTATTTGCTTGGCGCTTATACATGGGGGGACGGGGAATTGCCCGACGAGTTCGCGGACTTTGTCGACGAGATGGAGGAGCTTGATCTCAAGGGCAGCATGACGGCCGTATTCGGAAGCGGCGATACGACTTATCGGCTGTACTGCGGGGCGGTAGATTATCTGGAAGAAAAGGCAAAAGAGTTTGGCGCTGTTCTTGTGCAAGAAAGCTTAAAGGTCGAGTACGGACCAAGCAGCGAGGAAAAGGCGTTGTGCCGGGAGTTTGGAGAGCGGTTCGCCCAAAGTCTCCAAACGGTCCAATAAGCATGAGCAGGCGGATATTGGATTATGAGCTGGAGGACTGGATCAGATCGCAGTCTATACCAAAGGCGTCTCATTCTTGCGGCAAAATCACGTGGCAGCAGCGGGTCCAATATGCCGTAGGTCATGCCGTTAACGATTTTTTCATGCTTGAACCGCCGATACGTATCCATACGCCGATCCAGACGCTGCTGAATCGGCGCTGGCCGCGCAAGCCGGATGGTTTTCAGGATTCGCTTCACTATTGGAAGATCTATAATCGTGTTACGGCGCAGCTGACTCGAATTGCAGGACCGCTCATCAGCGATTATCCCGTTGCGCTGTACGAGCAGTGGGATACGGAAGTGCCTGAGCTCAATATTTGCTTATCCATGATATTTCAAGCGGTTTGGCAGTCTTCCGATGTGTACCCGGGGATCAAGGTGCAAAAATTTTTGGTTCATGAGGACGACGAGATCATTCTGGCATTCATGCACCTGATAAATGTGTTCTGGAACAGCGCTTTTGGAGAATCCCCCGGCGAAGTCGAGGTCATCGGGCTGATTTCCGGCCAAAGATCCGTGTGTACGAAACATGCGCTCAGGCTTAGCGAATCTCTTGATTATGTTTCGCTTCTCACGGAAGCGGTCGAGGGCTGGAAGGCCACCGAAGAAAAGCGGGAAGACAAGGAGAAGAAAATAGAGAATCGGAGTGAGACATGGAGATTCTCTTTTTCATAAGGATTCATAATACTTAAAAGGATAAAGGCCGCGCGATGCGCGGTTTTTTGCTTTGCCCGCACCCGGCGTTGAAAATTTGAGCTTTATGTTCCTGTCCGTCACGGCTACAATAACATAAAGCATACGATTGAAATAAAGAGTCGGGCGGGGCCGAGTGCCTTGACGATGGAGATATAGATCATACTGCGTAATAAGGAGTGGAATTTATGAATATTCAGGAGTTAAGAGAACACCGGCAATTTCGGGATAATATAGGGCACGAAACTAACCGGGCTACGTACGAACGGGATTACTCCCGCTTAATTCATTCTCCGACCTTCCGGCGCCTGCAGGGCAAATCCCAGGTTTTTGGCGCAGGGACGGGGGATTATTACCGTACCCGGCTGACGCATTCGCTGGAGGTGGCCCAGATTGCCCGGGAAGCGGCGCGCAGCCTGCTGCGCTCCTATCCGCGCCTGGCCACGGATCAGGCAGAGCATCCCGGCCTGATCATCGATCCGGAGGTGGTGGAATGCGCCGCAATCTGCCATGACTTCGGGCATCCGCCGTTTGGGCATAAAGGGGAGGAAGTGCTGGACGGCATTCTGGAGAAGCTGACGGAAGAGAAAATCCGGCAAGCGCTGCAAGGCCGAAACGTAACCCCGGAAGAAGAGCGGGAGACACGGGAGATGTTCCGGCGGAAATACGAGCATTTTGAAGGGAATGCGCATAATTTTCGGCTGATGATGTTCCTCGAGAAACGGGAAAGCATCAACGGCCTGAATCTATCCGACGCTGTTCTGCTGGGGACCAACAAATACCCGTACCCCGGAACGGTTAATAAAAAAGGCCTGTATTTGCACGAGTGGGAGTATATTTCCTTCATTCGGGACCAGTGGGGGATGCCGCACGGGAAAAAGACGTTTGAAGCGCAGCTCATGGATCTTTGCGACGACATTGCTTATTCCGCGCATGATCTTGAGGATGGGATTAAGGCCGGAAAAATCGAAGTGCATGAACACTTTTTGATGGATTCGCATATTCAGCGGCTGATCGTAGAGAAGATTTTGACGCTGGAGGATTCCTTCTGGAGCGGCTGGGACGCGGGCAAAGTTCAAGTCAAAGTGGAGGATGTGCTGGCATCGTTTCTAAAAATCTGGAACACGAAAATGCCGATATGCGATCAAGATTATTCCCGTACCCGCCGGGAAGTCAAAGCTTATTGGGTCAGCCTGTTCGTCGGCAGCCTGGGCGTCATTCCGGACGGAGACTGGCAAAAGGTCACCTTTGTGAAGGAGGGCAAGGAGGACGAGGATATGCTTCGTACGGTTAGCGTGCTCAAAAGCTTCGCCTGGGTGACGATGATCCGCGATCTTCGGGTACAGCGGCTGCAGAAGCGCAGCGCCTGGGTAATTAAACGGCTGTGGGACGCTTTTGTCGATCCGGAGACGTCCAAGTCGATCATCCCGGGGGATTGGCTGCGCCGTTTCGACCGCGACCAGCAGCAGCCGCATCCGATCTGGACCTGGGAGCATATGGTCATCGATTATATCGCGGGAATGACGGATGCCTACGCCGAAAAAATTTATAATGAGCTCTATGGGCTGAAAGTCGGCACGATTTACGATATGGATTAACTGAAAACCCTCCGTATGAGCATGGCTCATAGCGGAGGGTTCGCGTGGCATTTGCGGCATACCGGATAATACGATTCGTTGCCGCCGATCTGGATTTGCTCGCCCGTGTAAACCGGCTTGCCGTTTTCCACCCGCAGATTCATCGTCGCTTTGCGGGCGCAGAACCAGCAGATCGTTTTCATTTCCTCGATTTTGTCCGCGTAAATCAGCAGGAGGCGGCTGCCTTCGAACAGCACGTTGCGGAAATCGTTTTTGAGCCCAAACGCCATGACCGGGATATCCAGTTCGTCAACGATTCGGACAAGCTGCCGGATGTTGTCCTCGTTGAGGAATTGGCATTCGTCCACCAGCACGCAGTAGAGCTTTGGGTTGTGGCTTTTGACGATTTCGTAGATATCCGTTCCGGCGAAAATGGGAATCGCTTGCCTCCGCAGTCCGATCCGCGAGGAGACATATCCCACTTCGTCGCGGTCATCCACGGCCGAGGTGAAAATGAGGACGGGTTTGTTTTGTTCTTCATAGTTATGGGCTACCTTCAAAATTTCGATGGATTTGCCGCTGTTCATTGCGCCGTATTTATAAAATAACTGTGCCAATCCGATGATGTTCCTCTCTTTAGGTTATTTCGCATAACAGGATTATTTTATCACAAATTCGGGTTCGGCTTGGCCCATCGTTACAAAATTTCTAAGCGGGCAAAAGAAAGGAAAATGATGACATGACCCAAAAAGATGTACGCCCGGAATCCGGGATAAGTCAAAACTTGCATGCCGATTGCGAAACATGTTTCGGCCTATGCTGCGCCGCACTGCCCTTTGGAGCTTCGGTCGACTTTGCGATCGATAAAGCCGCCGGGGAACCATGCCCTAATCTGCAGCCGGATTTTCGCTGCAGAGTCCATAGCCGTCTGCGCGATTTGGGATTTCGCGGCTGCACGGTGTATGACTGCTTTGGCGCCGGGCAGAGGGTTTCGCAGCATACTTTCGGAGGACGCGATTGGCGGCTGAGCCCGGAATCGGCAAAGCCGATGTTCGCGGCGTTTACGGTCATGTGGCAGCTGCATGAGTTGCTTTGGTATTTAACCGAAGCCTTGACCTTGAAGCCGGCGAGCTCCATTTACGATGAACTGGAAGACGCGCTGCGTGAAACGGAACGGCTGACTAAGCTTGGCGATGAGGCGTTGCTGGAGCTTAACGTCGCATCGCACCGGGCGGAAGTGAACAAGCTGCTGCTGCGAGCCAGCGAGTTGACGCGAGAGGAGGTCCGAAGCCGGCAAAAAGGTCCGCAAGGGCGGCGGAAGGATTTTGGCCGCGGTGCGGACCTGATCGGCGCCAAACTGAAAAACGCCGATCTCCGCTGCTCCAATCTGCGAGGAGCATATTTGATCGCGGCGGATCTTCGGGGAGCCAATCTGCAGGCGGCCGATCTGATTGGGGCCGATTTCCGGGATGCCGACCTCCGCGGAGCCGATCTTGCCGGCAGCCTGTTTCTGACCCAGGCTCAAATCAACTCGGCCAAAGGCGACGCCGCAACGAAGCTGCCCTCGTCCGTACGCCGTCCGGAGCATTGGGCCGGCTGAATGATGCAGGGAAGCCCGGGCCCCTGGGCAATTCATTTTGCGGCATTGGCCGCTTCCAGAAAAGCTTTGATCAGCGGGTGCGTGATTTTTTTGAATGCTGAGCGCTCGGGTTGAAACAGCGTCCCGATGTAGAACGGATGTCCTTCAAGCTCCATAATCCGGGTTTCTCCTTCGGTATCCACGCCTACAATCCGCAAGCCCGCCTGCTCCAATAATGGCGTAAACGGCGCATTCAGTCCATAGTTGCAGGTTCCGTATTGTTCGGTGATTTCAAGCTTTCCATAAGCATTAGCCGCTTTGGAGCCTGGGATAAGCTTAAACGTTAACGTCTGCTCATTGACCGAGCAGGTAAGAGGAGTGACCAGCAACACCGAAGCCTCGGGATTGATCTCCGCATGATCCGCTTCCCTTAGTCCGGCAACATTTCTGGCGAACTCCAGAAGCATGTGCTGAAAACCGCCGCAAGTTCCCATGAATGGAATCAGATGCTCCCTTGCATGCCGGATGCCGTTTATAGCTCCCTGCATACTGGCGTAGGGGCTTGCGGGAGCGGCCCATATCGCCTGATATTCCGCCAGTTTTTGTTCAGCGTCCCGCTCCAGCGTTGGAGTCGCGATCCAATACGCCTCGGCCTTGCAGCCCAGTTCATCGGCTGCTAGCCGTAT
The DNA here is from genome assembly GCF_056171975.1 of Paenibacillus terrisolis. Lineage (NCBI taxonomy): Bacteria > Bacillati > Bacillota > Bacilli > Caryophanales > Paenibacillaceae > Paenibacillus > Paenibacillus terrisolis. The sequence goes on from NZ_JBKFGG010000054.1 coordinate 30,875, forward strand.
GGCTTGAGGAATGGCGATATGAGCTTTAACCTCAGGTTTATAATCTCCGATCAATCCAATCCGAATCAATTTCGCACCGCTCCTTATTCTTTAATCTTGCGTAAAAACGAATCCTCTCATTTACATATGATAGAGTATACTCTACTTTATTCGTTCCTACATATGGAAAGCATGCCAACAAGGAGAGTAGCCTATGAAATTGACGAGCCGAATTAAAAGTGTGTTGATCAAGTTGCTTTCCGAAACGGCATTTTTGTGGCGGTAGGATATCCAAATTTGATGTTAATCTCGAAGGACGACATTTCATGGAAGAAACAAATCCTGGCGCTGATTTGCTTTTGCTGAACGAGGCCGTCTTGGCCCGGAATCAACAATCAATGGCGGCTTCTCGAATAGCGGTATAAAATGGCCTTATTTCACTCGAAAACCGCGTTTTCCTGAAAATAGCGGTACAAAATGGTCTTATTTTCGGCAAAACGTCCAAAACCGAGGGGAAAAGGACTCTTCCGAAGAAATAAGGCCATAAAACGGCGCTATTCATTCAGAATGAGGCATCTCCAGCCGAAATAAGGCCATAAAACCAGCTAATACTTGTCAAGCTACCCGTTGTTGGAATGCGACAGGTTAATTGATATACTATTTTATA
>NZ_JBKFGG010000055.1:0-29040 GCF_056171975.1 Paenibacillus terrisolis
CTCATTTTTGGCACCTCTTCGTCTTATTAGATTCAATTATCTGTTTGACACTAAGAGATGTCCACTTTTTATTCTAGCTGCATAAGGACAAAAAATGGCGCTATTTTGCTGTTTAGGCGGACTTTTGACGAAATAAGGGCAATAAATGGCCTTATTCTACTCTGATGCGCGACGAAAATCCGATTTTGCGCGGGAGGAATCCGAATAAGGCCAAATTGTACCGCTATTTCGGGAAAAGATTGCGAAACGGCCAAATAAGGCCAAATGATACCCTTATTTTCGGGCCGAAGCTCTTTTGGCGCTAAACTCATAAGCGAAACGCCTTAAGATGCACACGGCAGCAGAACAACGAAAGGAGCTCCCTCATCGAGGCGGCTCCTTTCGTTTTATTTGGACGATAACCGCAGCAACTCGCTGACCGTTACCAGCTTATACCCTTGCTCCGTCAGCTCCGAGACCAATATCCGAACGGCTTCCACGGTCTGGGAGCGATCCCCGTAGCCGTCGTGGAACAAAAGAACGCTGCCCGGAGCAACCGACTCCATTGTTTTCTCCACAATATGCCGGGCGCCGGGCTGCTCCCAGTCCGTGGCCGCTCCGTTCACCGCTCCAATGGCTTTGTAGCCCAATCTCCCCGCTACGCTTCCCACCAACTCATTAAAATCAAAATACGGAGGCCGGAACACGGCGGGTTTCCCGCCGGCAATCTGCTCAATTAGCCGCTCCGTTTGCACAAGCTCGTTCAAGCATTCTTGCTCGCTCAACCCGGTTAAATGGGGATGCGTCAAGGTGTGATTCCCGATTTCATGTCCATGTTCATGAACCAGCTTCGCCGTTTCCGGGCTTTGCTCGATTTGTTCGCCGATCATGAAGAAGGTCGCCTTCGCCCCCGCCTTGCGAAAAATGTCCAAAACCTGCGGCGTATACACGGGATTGGGTCCGTCGTCAAACGTAAACGCAACGGCCTTCTCCTCGGTGAACACCGCGTTGATTACAGCCGAATCAGCCATATGCCACAAAAACCCCCTTCTTTGCATTAACCCGATGATCGGAATCAACTTCCGCAGGCATGGGTTCCCAACACTCAGTTTGCATACTCTATTCTCGCTATTTTGCGATTATCCTTTTCCGGGAGTTCCCGAAGAGAGAACCTATCGCGCTGGATAAAAAAGGTTAACTTGTGGTATCTTTTTTATGCTTCTTCTGCTAGAATCTGGCATACATTCATTCGGATGAAAAGGAGTGGCAAAGATGCTGAGTGTCCTTTTGGTCGATGATGAACCTTGGGTTCTTGAGGGGCTGCAGTCGATGATTAACTGGAGCGCTTACGGTTTCCGGGTATGCGGGGCGGCCTCCAACGGTTCCGAAGCCTGGAGCCTGATGCGGCAGCACGAGCCGGCGCTGGTGTTCACCGATATCCGGATGCCGGTGCTGGACGGACTCGAATTGATTGAACGGTCCAACCGCATCCTTTCGAAGCCTCCGAAATTCGTCATTTTAAGCGGATACGACGATTTTGAATATGCCCGGACCGCCATGAGGCAGCGCGTTGCCGGATATTTGCTCAAACCGATTGACGACGAGGAGATCGCTTTGCTCCTGGCGCGGCTTGGTTCGACCATCGACGACGAGTTTAAAAAAGAGCAAAGTCTGGTCAAACAGCGCCAAGTTGTGCAAAACCATTACTTGAACCGGTTGATTCAAGGCGAAATCAACCCGATGCTGGAACGGCAGGCTGCCCTTTCGCTTGGCGTGTCGGAGACGGAGGAGCTTCGCTGCGTGATGCTGGAGTCGCCACCGCTTCCGGGAAACTTGGAGCAACGAATTCGGGAGGTTTTCCCTCCCCATGCCGGGTGTTTGTTTCAGGACAGCCGCGAACGGACGGGGTTCATCGTAAAATGCGGATCCATGCCGGGCCGGCAATGGGAGGAACAGGCCGAGCGTCTTTACAGGGAGCTCACCGAAGAGTGGAGTGAGCCGTTTGTTATGGCGATAAGCGAGAAGATGCACGGGATCCGGTCGATTCGAGATCTGTACATGCAATCGCGGGAGATCGCCAAGGCTAAGCGCGCTCAGGGCAAAACAGGCATTTTCAATTACGACGGGCCAAAGGCGGACCCGAAATATGCGCCTGTTCATAAAGAGAGGGAAAAATTCAAAGAACTGGCGGAACTTGTAAGCGAGGGCAAGGCGGAGTCCGTCGATTTTTTCGTTAGAAAGCTCTTTGCCTCTTTGGCGGAAGAACAGCTTGATCCGGAAGTGGTGAAAACCCATATCGCCGATTTGGAATTGACCTTTTGCCGGCAAATAGCCGGGATGAGCGGAGATTCGGAGGCGTTTATGCGGCAGCTTCAGCTGGAACACGGAAATTGGGCGGGAATGGACGGCCTTCCGGTGCTGAAGGGGTATGTGCAGAGCCTATGTTTGCAAGCGCTTACCAAACTAACCGAACTGAGAAAACAAACCGAATCGAATACTATTTTGCATGTGATTCAGCATGTGGACCGGGAATTCCGCCGGAAAATGCAGCTTCAGGAACTGGCGAAGCATTTTCACATGAACCCCGTGTATCTGGGACAGTTGTTCAAAAAGCAAACGGGCAGGCCGTTTAACGAATATTTGCATGAGAAACGGATCGAGGAGGCCAAAAGACTGCTGATCCGCACCTCGATGAAAATATCCGAGGTCGCTCTGCAGGTCGGTTACCCGAATGCGGATTATTTTATTAATAAATTCAAGGCAAAAACCGGGGTACTGCCTTCAGCCTACCGGAACGATCCCCGGCGAATGCAGATTCCCGGCGAAGGGACGGAGGAATGATGGGGAGAAAATGGAGACTCCGTAAAGTCGTCAACGATATTCCCTTGAACTACAAGCTTTTCCTGATCTATCTCATCGGTGTTTTGCTGCCGATCATGGTGTTGAATTTGTTGTTTATGGACCGGATGTCCGAGCTCGTCAAATCCAGAGAGGAGCAGAACCTGGACATTTCGCTCGAACGGGCCCGCAAGGATATCCATGATTACATCGACGGCGGGGTTGCGGTCGGATATGCGCTGAGCACCGACAAAACGCTGTATGAAATGCTGGACCGGACTTACGACAACCAGCTCGATTTCTATGAGGCCTACGACGAGCAGCTCCGAAAAAGAGTCATCGGCTATATTCCCGTGAACAATCAAATTCAGAGAATCACCGTCTTTACGAATAATCACTCCATCGTGTCGGGCGGCAACTACCAGATCATGGACGACGATGCGCTGCGGAGCGACTGGTACAGGCAGTGGGAAGCTTCAAGAGCTCCAGTGTTTGTTGCGGCCTTCCGTGCGCCTGAGGCCAGCGATACATATTCGACGGCACCGTATTTAAGCGTTATCGAGAAATTGGACTACTTCGACTCCTTTAATACCTACGAAAAGCTGCTCCGGATCGATTTCGACATCAGTAAAATCTACGACGTAATCATCCGGGAACAAGATTATCTGAACCTGTATTTGGTCAACGAGAACAACCAAATTATTATGTCTTCGGGCAGCGGTTACCAGCGGGGAGTCGGAATCGGCGCGGATTACCCTGTCTTTGCATTGGCTGCCGATCAAAAGGAGAAGGACGTTTACAAAGTTTCGTTGGGCGAGGCCAGATATGTGAAGGGCTGGACGCTCATCGGAATTACGGAGGGGACGCGAATCAGCAAAGCGATGCTGGACTTGCGGCTCTACGTCGGTTTTTTGGCGGCCATCGTCACCCTTTTCACCTCTCTTTTCATATTCATCATTTTGCGCTCTTATAATTACCGTGTGAAACGGCTGGCGCGCCATATGCAAAAGGTCACGAACGAGAAGTTCGATCTGATCCGCATCGATGAAGGACGGGACGAGATCGGCGGACTGATCAGGAACTTCAACCAGATGACGGCCCGGATCAACTCGCTGATCAACAACGTGTACAAACTGGAGATCCAGAAAAAGGATCTGGAGATGGAGCGGGTCAGGGCCGAGCTGAATTTTCTCCAGAGTCAGATGAATCCGCATTTTCTGTTCAACACGTTAAACGCGATTTTGGTCGTGTGCACCAAAAACAATTATTCCGACGTGACGGATATCGTCAAAAGCTTGTCGAGGCTGCTGCGGCGTCTCCTTAGCTGGAAGGAGGACATCGTTTCGATCGAGGAAGAGATGATGTTCATCGAGATGTACCTCAAAATCGAAAAATTCCGTTTCCGGGATAAATTCGAATACCGTTTTGACATTGCGGAAGAGGTTCTTGGGTATGGGATTCCAAAAATGAGTATCCAGCCGCTCGTAGAGAATGCCTGCAAGCACGGCATCCAGGCGGCCGACGGGCATGGGCTGATCACGGTCAGCGCCAAAATCGCCGACGCCCGGCTGCGCGTCGAAATCGCCGATAACGGAAAAGGGATTGAGGCGAGCAAGCTTCGGGAGATCATCATGTCGGTCCGAAACGAAAATTTAGCCGGCGCCAGCATCGGAATCCGGAACGTATACCGGAGATTGGAGCTCTTTTACGACGACCAGGTCCGGTTCGATATCGCCAGCCGTCCGGAGGAAGGGACTATCGTGTCTTTTGAAATTCCGGTCAAATTGCTTGATGGAAGTTCTAACACGATGAATGGGGGGAAGCCTTGATGAACGGACTGAGGTTTAAGGTTCTATTGATCGACGACGAACCGGGTGCTTTGGAAGGAATGCAGCTGTGGATCGATTGGCCGGAGCTCGGTTTCGAGGTGTGCGGAACTTGCGGCAACGGAGCCGAGGGGCTGCGTAAAATACATGAGCTTGCTCCCGACTTGGTCGTAACGGACGTCAATATGCCGCTGATGGACGGGTTGGAAATGATCGCGGCCTGGCAGCGGGAGCCGGGGAACAAGGCCGTCCACTTCGTCATTCTCAGCGGGTACAGCGAATTCGAATACGCTCGAAAGGCGATGCATTTTGGCATCAATCACTACCTGCTTAAACCCGTCATTGAAGAAGATGCATCGGAGGAGCTGAAAGAAATCTATCTGGAACTGGCCGAGGAAGCGGAGCGGGAGCGGTTCACCCGTCTCGCCGGCTGTGAGAAAATCGTTTCGCTGATCAAGGAACTGCTGCACGATAAGCTCAAAAGCGAAGAGGAGCTTAAGCCGTTGGAACGCATATCCGCCAGCCGGAGGAAATGGAATTTCTGCCTGGTCCAGACCCGGCCGTCGGATTTCGCGAAGCTGAGGAAAATGGCAACGGAAATGTTTGGCCCGGAGTCCTATGTTATTCTCGTCGATCTTGAGTTGGACAGCTTTGGCTTTGTTTTTGGGGACAATTCCGAATCGGAGGGGGAGGAGACTTGGCCAATGCTTAAGAACCTGGCGGAGCTTTACGCTCCTTACCGGGTTTTTATGGCTATAGGGGAAGGGCAGTCCGCGCTTTTTCGAATCGGGGAAAGCTACCGGACCGCGAAAAGGGCCATCGTCTACAAGTTCTTTGAACCCGAATATGAAGGTATTGCCCGCTACGAGGATACCCGGTGCCTTCCGCTTCAATATCACTATGATCAGGTCAAGCTGTTGGATGGAATTACTTCGGCCATGGAGCTGCTCGATTTATCCGCTTTTCGCTTGGAGGTGGAGACGGCGGCCCGGACTTTTCGGGAGGAGCTGGTATCTCCGGATATCGTAAGAAAAACGGTCGTTCACATGATGTTCCGGATTACGGAGTATGTGCGGGAATCCGGAGGAGAAAACGCCAATCGTTTGCTCGCTAAGTACGGCAAGCCGGGCTTTGACGAATCGATGATGAATCTGAACGATCTGATGAAAGAGCTGCAGGCGTGCGGCGAAGCGTGCATCGATGTACTGCGGGAGGAGCAAATCTTGAAATCGCAGGGAATCGGCCAGGAAATCATCGACTACATCCATGCGCATTTCCGTGAAAACCTGACGATCAAAAAGCTTTCCGAGATTTTTTATATCCACCCGGTTTACCTGGGGCAATTGCTGACGAAGAAAAACGGGGTCGGCTTCAACGAGCTGCTGCATGATTTGCGGATTGGGGAAGCCCTCCGATTGCTGAATGAAACCAGGATGAAAAACAGCGAAATTGCGGAGCAAGTGGGTTACGCCAATTACGGGCAGTTCCTCAAACAATTCGAAAAACGGAAAGGGATGTCCCCGAACGAATACAAAGACCATCACTCTTCCATGTTCTAAGATTTTTAGGGTTAATGCTTTAATTGTGCTATAGTTTCGGCTCTGGCGGCGCTTTTACAATAAAGATAAGTTACATGTAAGGGCTTACAAAGGCTCGGTGTAGCTATAACTATTCGGAGGTGCTTTACATGGGGGGTAAGTCCAAATCGCTGCTCCGGTTCGGCTTGCTTATGCTGCTGTCGCTCAGCGTCGTCCTCTCGGGATGCGGCGGCGGAAACGGCAATAATGCCGCGTCGGACGGCAACGGCAACGCCAAGCAGGAACCATCCTCAACCGGGAACGATAGCGGAGATAAGGTGGAACCGTTCAATATCAGCGTATTTATCGGGGAAGCCGGCCAGCAGCCGACGCCGGACAACAAGATCTATAAGAAAATCAAGGATGAGCTGGGAGCTACGTTCAATTTCGAATTTTTGGCGGGCGACATCGACCAGAAGCTAGGCGTCATGATCGCGGGCTCCGATTATCCCGACATGATGACCGGGAATACCAAACTGACGGCCGCGGGAGCCTACATTCCTCTTGAGGACCTGATCGAGAAAAACGCGCCCAATTTGAAAAAGCATTACGAAAAATACTGGAACATGATGAAGGATCCAAACGACGGACACATTTATATTTTGCCAAATTACGGAGTGTATAACGGCAAGCTGGAAAGCACCTGGTACTCCGGACCGGCCTTCTGGGTGCAAAAAGCGGTGCTGGAAGAAGCGGGTTATCCGAAAGTGAAAACCCTGGACGAATACTTTGACCTGATCGCGCAGTACAAGGCAAAGAATCCGACCATCGACGGCAAGCCGACGATCGGGTTTGAAATTTTGAACTATGACTGGAGAAACTGGGGCCTGTTCAACGCTCCGCAGCATCTGATCGGGCATCCGAACGACGGCGGGGTTGTCGTAAAGGACGGCAAAGCGGAAATTTTCGCCGATAAGGATTACGCCAAGCAGTATTACCAAAAGCTGAACGAGGTAAATGCCCAAGGCTTGATCGACAAGGAAACGTTTGTGCAAAACTATGACCAATATATGGCCAAAATCTCCAACGGCAACGTGCTTGGGATGTTTGACCAGCATTGGAACTTCCAAACGGCCGAGGACTCCCTGACTACCCAGAATAAATTGGAGAGAACTTATGTCGGCTTGCCTCTGGTTTACGATTCAGGCACCAAGGATCACTACCGCGACCGTGCGCCGCTGAATCTGAACAACGGCTTTGGGATCAGCGTGAACGCGAAGGATCCGGTTAAAATTATCAAGCTGCTGGACGCATTGATTACGGAAGACTGGCAAAAGACACTCTCCTGGGGCATAGAAGGAGAGGATTATATCGTCAATGAGGAAGGCAGATTTATGAAAACGCAGAAACAGCGGGATGACTTTACGGACGGGACATGGAAGCTCGGCAACAAAGCGGATGCGTATTTCAAGTTTGCGCCGAAAATCGAAGGCAGCTTTAACGATGGCAACTCAACGGACGCAGCCGCTCAACCGGAAGAGTACAAGGCGGGCTTGAAACCGTACGACAAAAAATTTCTGGATGCATACGGCTTTAACAGCTACGTCGATTTCTTCAGCGAACCGCCGGAAAACGAAGTTGCTTACCCGGCCTGGACAGTCGACCTTGTTGAAGGCTCGGAAGCGAAAATCGTCAACACGAAGCTGAACGACCTTTCGACCAAATTCCTGCCTAGGGCGATTCTGGCCAAACCGGCCGAATTTGACGGCGTCTGGAACGAGTATGTGTCGTCGATCGGCAAGGTGAACGTTAAGGCTTACGAGGATCGGATCAACGATCAAATTCAATGGAGAATCGATCATTGGAGCGAGTGAAATTCATAGCTTGAACCTCGGAAAGCGGAAGGCCTCATAGCCTTCCTCTTTCTGAAATTCACGGCTTGGCGGGGAGAACGATGTTATGGATGAGACCTTAGCGAAACAAAGAGCGGCCCGAAAGCCCCAAAAGGAGACGAAGCATCCCATCACCTGGTCGCTCATAAAAAGCCAGAAGCAGCTGATTTTCATGTCGGTTCCTCTGATGCTCTATATCATTTTGTTCGCCTATGTCCCCATCTGGGGATGGACGATGGCCTTTCAGGATTACAAGCCCGCCCGCGATTTCGGCCAGCAAACTTGGGTGGGATTCAAGCATTTCAAGTTTCTGTTTACGGACGACGATTTTTTGCGGGTGCTTAGAAATACGCTCGGAATGAGCATTATCAATCTGGTGCTCGGTTTTACCACCGCGATTATTTTAGCGCTGCTGCTGAATGAAATCAGGAAGGATTTTCTGAAAAGAGCGGTGCAGACGATCTCCTATCTGCCGCACTTTCTGTCGTGGATCATCGTAACCGGAATTGTAGCCACCTCGCTGGCCTCTGATGGAATCATCAACGACGTTCTGATGAGGCTGCATCTCATCAAGGAGCCGATCCTGTGGTTAAGCGAAGGCAAATATTTCTGGGGGATTGTCGGAGCCTCCCATGTGTGGAAGGAAGTCGGCTGGAATACGATCATTTATTTGGCGGCGATCGCCTCGATTGATCCGGCCCTGTATGAAGCCGCCGACATCGACGGCGCGAGCCGGTTTCGCAAAATGCGCCATGTAACCGTACCCGGCATTAAAGCCACTATCGTGATTTTGCTGATCATGTCGATCGGGCATATCCTGGAAGCCGGCTTCGAAGTACAGTACCTGCTCGGCAACGGGCTGGTCGTGGACTGGTCGGAAACGATCGATATCTTTGTACTGAAATACGGGATCGCTCAAGGCAATTATTCCCTGGCTACCGCCGGCGGTATTTTCAAAACGGTCGTTAGCGTCACGATGCTGCTTTTCGCGAACTGGACTGCGAAACGACTTGGGGAAGAGAGGTTGTTATAGGAGATGGCCAATCCATCGATCGCACCGCAAAAGACAACCGGCGCCGCTCTGAACCGGCGGATGGGAAGAAGCCGAATCGAGCCGATTCTTTTTAATACATTCAACGCCTTGTTTATGATTGTTTTGGTGGTGGTCACGCTGTATCCGTTCCTGAACACGATCGCGGTTTCGTTCAACGCCGGCAACGATACAATCCGGGGCGGGATTTACCTCTGGCCCCGGGAATGGACGATGCAGAACTATAAAGCGGTTTTCGTTTCGGGTACGATTTATGATGCGTTCTGGATCTCGGTGGCCCGGACGGTGCTTTCGACGCTGCTGAACATTTTTCTCACCACCATGCTCTCTTATACGCTCAGCCGGAGAGAATACGTATTCCGCAAGCCGATTACGCTCATTTTCATTCTGACCATGTATTTCAACGCCGGTCTCATTCCCGGGTATTTTCTGATCAAGGATTTGAATCTGATCAACAGCTTCTGGGTGTACGTCGTTCCGTCCATGATCAGCGCGTTCAACATGATCGTCATTCGCACCTACATCGGCTCGCTCCCGGAAAGCCTGGTGGAATCGGCCAGAATCGACGGAGCGGGAGACTTCAAGATTTTTCTGCGGATTATTTTGCCGCTATGTAAGCCCGTGCTCGCCACCATTGCTTTGTTCGTTGCCGTGGGAGCATGGAACGCCTGGTTTGACGCGTTTTTGTATACATCATCCAAGCAAAGCCTAAGTACGCTGCAATATGAGCTCATGAAGCTGCTGTCTTCGAGCATGAACTCCAACAACAATCCGGCAGTAGCGGCCGGAGCGGGGATGACGCGGGAATCCGCGGATATGGTAACCCCGTTATCGATCCGGGCCGCGGTGACGGTTGTGGCCTCCGTGCCGATTTTGCTCGTGTATCCGTTTCTGCAGAAATATTTCGTGGTTGGCTTGAATGTGGGAAGCGTGAAGGAATAACCGGTTTTTAAAAGGAGTGACGGCTGATGAGTACGATCGTAACACGCAAGGAACCGAAGCTTAAGGAGCTGTTCGCGAACGATTTTAAGATCGGGGCGGCCGTGAATCCGCGAACCATTCAAACTCAGGCCGAATTGCTCGCCTATCATTTCAACAGCATTACCGCGGAGAACGAAATGAAATTCGCCAGCATTCATCCGGAGGAAGGCGTCTATGCGTTTGAGGAGGCCGATAGGCTTGCTGCGTTTGCCAAGCGGCACGGGATGTCGATGCGCGGTCATACGCTGGTATGGCATAACCAGTCGCCGGGCTGGCTGTTCGGGGACGGGCAGGGAGGGCCGGCGAGTAAAGAAACGCTGTTTGCCCGAATGAAGGAGCATATCGATACAGTGGTAGGACGCTACAAAGACGATATTTACGCCTGGGATGTGGTGAATGAGGCGGTTTCCGACGAAGGTGAGGAGCCGCTTCGGAGGTCCAAATGGCTGGGGATTGCCGGACCCGAATTTATCGCGAAGGCGTTCGAATTTGCGCATGATGCGAATCCCGATGCGCTGCTTTTTTATAACGATTACAACGAAACCAACCCGCAGAAAAGGGACTACATTTTCACGCTGCTCAAAACGCTGATCGATCAAGGTGTGCCGGTCCACGGCATGGGCATGCAAGCGCATTGGAATCTGTTCGACCCCGGTATGGATCACATTCGCGCCGCGATCGAGAAATATGCTTCACTTGGGCTGCAGATTCAGCTCACGGAGCTGGATATCTCGGTGTTCCGCCACGAAGACCGGCGTACGGACTTGAAGGCGCCAACCCTGGATATGCTGGAGCTGCAGGCGCAGCGTTACGGGAATCTGTTCCGCCTGCTTAAGGAATACCGCGACGTCATCGGATCGGTCACCTTTTGGGGAGCGGCGGACGATTACACCTGGCTGGATGATTTTCCGGTACCGGGCCGCAAAAACTGGCCGTTTCCGTTCGACGAGCAGCATCGTCCGAAGGCTGCGTTTAAGCGGATTGCGGGGACTTGCGGCGGGGAGCGGGTTCCGGAATAGAACGGGAGTTTTGCCGCCGGGAGGGGGGCGCACCGGAAATGGAATTGGGGCCGATGGTCCGCTGCGGCTCCCTCCTGCGGAGAAAACGCGGTTTTGGGTAAATGACGCCTTCGTATGGTTTTTGGGATACGGGGGCGTCTTTTCTTTTGACTGTTCGCACGCATCTGTTGATGTCGATATTTGTCGGCTTGATTTGGGTAAATATCTGCCCGATATGGTCATGGCTAGTCCGGAAATGAAATGATAGATTTAGGGTGAAACGGTGTCTGTCGGTATTAATCGGCAGCAGTGGATGAAAAGGAGCGAAATCGATGGATAACGTGATCACATACAGTAACCCTGTATTATCCGGCTTCTATCCCGATCCCAGCGTTATTCGGGTGGGAGAGGATTATTACCTGGCGGTCAGTTCTTTTGAATATGTTCCCGGCCTGCCGATTTTCCACAGCAAAGATTTGATCCATTGGCGGCAAATCGGGCATGCGCTGACCCGCGAGAGCCAGATCGATTTATCGGAGCGCCGAAGCTCAAAAGGAATTTTCGCCCCGACGTTACGCTATCATGAGGGCGTTTTCTATATTATAAACACCGATGTGACGGGCATCGGGAATTTTTACATCACGGCCGGCGACCCGGCCGGTCCATGGAGCGATCCGATCCGGGTGCCGTTCGGCAATATCGATCCGTCCCTCATGTTCGATCGGGACGGCAAGGTCTATGTTACCGCACAGTCCGGGGAAGGAGCCGATTCGCATATCATCCAGTATGAAATCGATATTGCGACCGGGGAAGCGCTCAGCGACCCGGTTGTGGTTGCCGAAGGGGACGGCGGAATTTGGACGGAAGGGCCTCATCTCTATCATATCGGCGACAGGTATTTCCTGATTTGCGCCTGCGGCGGAACAGGCCGCGATCACCGGGTACTTGTATATAGGGGAGATGCGCCGTACGGGCCCTTCGAAATGATGCCCCGGCCCATGCTGACCCACAACCGTCTGCCGGATCATCCGGTACAAAATGTCGGTCATGCCGAGCTCGTCGAGGATACCGAAGGAAGATGGTGGGCGCTGTTTCTCGGCGTAAGAGCCATTGACGGCGAATACAGCCCGCTTGGCCGGGAAACCTTTTTGGCTCCGGTGTACTGGACGGAGGAGGGGTGGCCCATGGTGGACAATAACGAGGGTTCGGTCCAGTTTGAAATGACGATCGACAGATCATGGCCAGCTGCTGCGTTAGTTGACGATACAAAAGGCGTCCGCGAAACGGGCTCTGCCGAATGGCGGGATGATTTCGACGGGGAGCTGCTCGAGGGATCGCAGTGGATTTTTCCGATGTCGCGGCCGGGGGAACGGATTTCTTTGACGGCCCGTCCGGGTTACGCGGTGCTTCGGGGCAGTGCCTTTTCGCTGCGCGACTCGGCTCCGGGGCTATTCCTTGGCGCTCGTCAGCGGCACCTCCGGGCATCCGTGACTTCTGCGGTGGAATTTATGCCGCAGCGTAATGGAGAGGAGGCCGGACTGGCCGTACGGCTGAACGAACTCGGACATTTGACGCTTTCCGTTCGCCGGAATGAGGAAGGAAAGCGGGTTCTGACTGCGGCTGCCGTGGATCAAGGCGAGATGGCCGTGCTGGCGGAGACGCCGCTGGCAGGACCTCGTGTCTGGCTTCGCATCGCGGCGGGGGAGCGGGATTACGCGTTTGCGTATTCGCTGGACGGCAGCAGCTGGAGCAGCTTCGCCGCACCGGTACCGGCAAACGTCGTATCGCCTGAGCGCAACGGAGGATTTACCGGAGCGGTATTCGGCCTGTTCGCGACGGGGAACGGCAAAGACTGCGACTCATGGGCTTATTTTGACGATTTCAGTTATCTTCCGCTATCGTGACGATTTACGGTTTGCTTTAGCTTTACGTTTAGGACTGAAGGACAACGACAAGGAGGCTGACTTGAAATATGACGGAACCTCAAGGGGTCTATTATACGGGCCGGTATCGCAACGTATTGGCGGAGTTCGGCTACGACGAGCGGGAAATCCTGAATCGTCTGGCGGATGCCTGGCGGCGGCTGTTTGAAGGCGGCGAGGATACGCGGATTTACTACCCGCAAGGGGACGACCTCGGGTATATGCTTGATACGGGCAATCTCGATGTGCGCACCGAGGGCATGTCCTACGGAATGATGATGGCCGTACAGCTTGACCGTCAGGACGTGTTTGACCGGCTGTGGAAGTGGACGAAGACATATATGTTCATGACGGACGGAGAAAACGCGGGATACTTCGCTTGGTCCTGCAATCCGGACGGCACGCCGAGATCCAACGGACCGGCGCCGGACGGCGAGGAGTATTTTGCGATGGCCCTGCTGTTTGCTTCCCATCGCTGGGGCGATCGCGAGGCGCCTTTTGACTACGGCGCTAAAGCTCGCGATTTGCTTCGGACCTGCCTGCATCAAGGCGAGAACGGAGTCGGCCACCCGATGTGGAATCCGCACAACAAGCTGATCAAATTCGTTCCGAATTGCGAGTATTCCGATCCTTCGTACCATCTGCCGCATTTTTACGAGCTGTTTGCGCTGTGGGCCGATCCGGCCGACCGGCCGTTTTGGAAGGAAGCGGCCGAAGCCAGCCGGGCTTATTTGAAAATATCCTGCCATCCGGTAACGGGGCTTGCTCCGGAATATGCCTATTACGACGGAACGCCGAATAACGAGCGGGGATTTGGACATTTTTTCAGCGATTCTTACCGGGTTGCCGCCAATCTTGGGCTGGACGCGGAATGGTTTGGCGCCGATCCTTGGGAGCGGGAGGCCGCGGACAGGATTTTGGCCTTCTTTGCCGATAAAGAGCCGGAGGACTACCGCCGGTACACCATTGCGGGCGAGCCGTTCGAAGAGAAAGCCCTGCATCCCGTCGGGTTGTTGGCGACGAATGCAATGGCAGCGCTTGCAGCAAATGGTCCACATGCCCGCAAAGCCGTTGAGCTGTTCTGGAACACCCCGGTCCGTACGGGTGAACGAAGATATTACGATAATTGCTTGTATCTGTTTGCGTTGCTCGCGCTGAGCGGGAATTACCGGATTTGGGGTCCTTAGGGGTCAGCAATTCGTTTGTCGCAATACAGCAAGAAAGCTGTTCCCATGCAGGGAGGATCTACCGATCCCCCTGTATGGAACAGCCCTGCAACTTGTTTTGGCTTAGCTTTCCCGGACAATATCCGCCAGCAGCTCGTAGGAGCGAAGGCGGGCCTTGTGATCGTAAACTTGTGCGGCAACGATGATTTCATCCGCTTGGGTTTCCTGCAGCAGCTGGTCCAGCCGACGCCGCACCGTCTCCGGCGAACCGACGGCGGAGAAACTCAGCTGGCTCTCGATCAACGTCTTTTCCTGCGGGGTCCACAGGGATTCCATGCTGCCGACCGGCGGATTGAGCTGTCCGACATGCCGGCGGATGAGGCCCAGGAACTGCTGCTGCTGGGAAGTAGCCAGCCGCTGTGCCTCTTCATCTGTATCGGCGACGATAACGCTCATTCCGACCATGGCGTAAGGGGCGGACAGCTCCTCCGAAGGACGGAACCCGCTGCGGTACAGCTCCAGCGCCGGCATTAAATAGTCCGGCGCAAAATGACTGGCGAAGGCAAACGGCAGACCGAGCTGGGCCGACAGCTGCGCGCTGAAGCCGCTGGAGCCAAGCAGCCAGATCGGGATGTTCAGGCCTTCGCCGGGAACCGCCCGCACCCGCGGGCCTGCGCCCTCCGCCGGGCGCAGGTAGCTCCGGAGCTCGCTAAGCCGCTCCGGAAAGTCCTGGCCGTCGCTGCCTTGTCCGCGCCGCAGCGCCTGCGAGGTGAGCGGGTCCGAGCCGGGCGCGCGGCCCAGTCCCAAATCGATCCGCCCCGGGTAGAGCGATTCCAGCGTGCCGAACTGCTCGGCGACGACCAGCGGCGCGTGGTTCGGCAGCATGATGCCGCCGGAGCCGACGCGGATCGATTTGGTACCGCCGGCGACGTGGCCGATCACGACCGCCGTCGCCGAGCTGGCGATGCCGGGCATGCTGTGGTGCTCCGCAAGCCAATAGCGGTAATATCCCCAGTCCTCGGCGTGCCGGGCGAGGTCGAGCGTGTTACGGAGCGACTCGGCCGCGCTGCTGCCCACGTTGATCGGGGCGAGATCCAGGATGGATACCGGGATGTCGGATAAACGCTTTGTAATAGAATGAGACGAATTGAACATTCTTCGAGCCTCCTTTATCTTGCTATATAATGAACCAGCCAAGAAGCTTACTCTTCGCCAGGCTAAAAACCTAATTCTTATTATATCGAATTTAAGATAAATAGGCACTGCACACGAAATATATGAATGGGAGGAAGCAAAAATGCCAGATAACCGAACCATCACCAACCCAATCTTGCGCGGTTTCAATCCGGATCCGTCGATCTTACGGGTCGGGGACGACTACTATATCGCCACGTCAACGTTCGAGTGGTTTCCCGGCGTGCAAATTCACCATTCCAGGGATCTCGTTCACTGGAAGCTGATCACGCACCCGCTCACGAGGACTTCGCAGCTTGATATGCTCGGCAATCCCGGCTCCTGCGGCATCTGGGCGCCTTGCCTGAGCTACGACAACGGCGTTTTTTACCTTATTTACACAGATGTGAAAAGCCGAACCGGGGCGTACAAAGATACGCCGAACTATCTGGTGACGGCGACCGATATCCGGGGACCTTGGTCCGAGCCGGTTTATTTGAACGGCAGCGGCTTCGACCCTTCCCTGTTCCACGATGATGACGGCCGGAAGTGGCTCGTGAACATGCTGTGGGATCCGCGGAAGGGCAAAAACCATTTCGCCGGCATCGTTCTCCAGGAATATGATCCGACGCTGCGAAAACTCGTAGGCCCGATCAAGAACATTTTCAAAGGGACGGATTTGAAGCTGACCGAAGGTCCGCATTTGTACAAAAGAAACGGTTTCTACTATTTAATGACGGCAGAGGGGGGGACGTTTTACGATCATGCGGTGACGATGGCCCGTTCGAAGACGATTGACGGTCCTTACGAGGTCGATCCGGCGAATCCGATCCTGACGTCGTCCGGCAAGCCGTACCTCGCGCTTCAAAAAGCGGGCCACGCCTCCATTGTCGAAACGCAAACCGGGGAATGGTACATGGTTCATTTGACGGGACGGCCGGTCAAAGACGAGTTTTGTACGCTTGGACGGGAAACGGCGATTCAAAAAGCCGTCTGGACGGAAGAAGGCTGGTTCCGGCTGGAGACCGGAGGCAATGAGCCGCAGGTGGAAGTGGCAGCGCCGGACCTGCCTTCGCATCCTTTTGAACCGGAGCCGGAGGTGGACGAATTTGACGGGGAAAAGCTTGGTATCCATTGGAATACGCTGCGCGTTCCTCCTGAGGAAGATTGGCTGACGCTGAGCGAACGGAGAGGTTATTTGCGCCTCCGCGGGCGGGAATCGCTAAACTCTCTTCACCGGCAGAGCCTTGTGGCCAGACGGCAGCAGTCCTTTTACTGCCTGGCGGAGACGGTGGTGGAATTCGAACCGGATTATTTTCAACAGATGGCGGGGCTGATTGTTTATTATGATCAGGATGACCATGTATATCTGCGTATCTCCCGCGATGAAATCAAAGGAAAAAGCCTAACTATCATTCAAACCAAATCCGGCGTTTACGATGAACTTCTGGAAGAGGAGGTCTCTATCGACGGAGTAAGCCGCTGCGGGCTGCGGGTTGAAATCGAACGGGAAGTGGCGCGGTTCAGCTACAGCACCGACGGGGAGAACTGGCGCCGAATCGGCCCTGCGATCGATGTCAGCCACCTGTCCGACGACCGGGCTCAGAACGTGCGGTTCACCGGAACCTACCTCGGCTTATGCGCGCAGGATTTGGGCGGTACCGGAATGCATGCGGATTTCGATTACTTCATATATAAGGAACTGGATAAAGCGATCGAATAAAGGGGGCGTCGCGCTTTACAATTTTACAAAAGTCGAAGATTTTTGGTGAGGGTGAAGAGGAGGCCCCCGAATAGCGGTGCTTTTTATCCTTATTTCTCGGGTTATCGGCATATTCTCGAAAATAACGGCGCAAAATGTCTCTATTCTCCTCCAGCCGCCCTAATAAATCCATATTTTTGGTTATCTTCAGGAGAATAGCGGTATTTTATACCGCTATTTCTGTGTTAAATGGTAGAAACATTAAAATAGAGCCCCAATAGGGCGTTATTTCATTCCAGTCGCTTTTAAAAGCGGTAGATCGCTCATCGGTGAACCAAGCTATTTTGGTATAGTTAAACGATGTCTTTCTTGAAGTAATAATGATGGCTTCCGAGGGGAGCTTCGTCAAGTATGGCAACTACACGATAACCGTTCTTTTGATAAAATTCAGGTGCCTGAAAGCGGAAGGTATTCAGCTTAATAAACGTACAGCTTTTTTCTTTAGCGATGTCCTCAATAAGTTTTAACAGGCGGGTCCCGTAACCCATTCTCCGGAGACTTTCCTCTATCCAAAGAATATCTACTTTAACCCAATTCCAACAGAGTACGGCCAACAATCCGCCAATAATCCGGCCACCATCATCCTTGATGGACAAATTGATGTCTTCGTAACGGGAACTTAGACCCTCGGGAACATGCTCCGCGTTAAATTCAATTAATCTTCTTCGAATATATTTACTTTCTTCTTCGTTTCCAAAAGAAATATTCGGCTCATGATCCATGTGAATCCCCACTTTATGGGTTTGTGATGGCTTGGGGCGGAATCGAACCGCCGACACAAGGATTTTCAGTCCTTTGCTCTACCGACTGAGCTACCAAGCCGAATTTTCGTCTTGTTGGAGGCTGCCTCCCTGAAGACTGTGTATCTTGATTTAAGAAAAAACAAAAAGCCCCCCGTCCGGAAAGGGACGAGGAGCCGTGGTACCACCCTAATTAGAACACACCCTGCGGCGGTTCTCACTTAATATCATAACGGAAAAATTCCGGTGCCCTCTACTTGCGGTAAATGGTTTCAAGGGACTGCTCGGGAGTGAACTTCAATCAACCCTGTTCTTTAGAAACGCTCTCAATCTCCGGCGTTTCCTCCCTGTAAAAAAGTATTGATCTACTTTTCTCCGTCTTTGCATTTTGTACGGTATTTAATTTTTTCTTATCATATGTTAAATACTGGATGAAGTCAATAACCACTTTTGACTATCCAATATTTTTTATGGTCTGCTCAATCGAACTCTCTTTTTATTTCACATCTTACCTTCCATCCATCAACCCTTCACCGCGCCGGCGACAACGCCTTTGACAATGTATTTTTGCAGGAAGATGAACACGATGATCGATGGCAGCACGGCCATAACCATGGCGGTCATCGCATATTGCCAGTCGGAGGTGTATTGTCCGACGAAAGTGTAAGCGGCGAGCGTCAACGTTTTGGTCGTCGGCGAACCGTTTACCATAAGCAGCGGGAGCAGGAAGTCGTTCCAGATCCACATCACGTCGATGATGATGATCGTGGTCGTGACCGACTTCAGCAACGGGAAGATCACGCTGAAGAACAACCGGAAGCCCGAAGCGCCGTCGATGGTGGCACTTTCGTCGATTTCCTTCGGAATTCCCTTCACGAAGCCGTGGTAGATAAACAGGGCGAGCGGTGCGCCGAAGCCCCAGTACAGAATCCCCAGTCCCCAGGTGCTGTCGGACAAGTGAAAGTTTTTCGCCATTTGCAATACCGTCAGCATGATCGATTGGAACGGAATAAGCATCGGCATGATGCAGATGAAGTAAATAATTCCGCTCATTCGGGATTTGGTCCGCGCCAGCTTGTAAGCGGCGATCGAAGAGATCAGGACGATCCCCGCCAGGCCCAATACGGTAATGACGGCGTTGTTCAGGAACAGCCGCGGATAATTGATGAACTTCCAGACGTACGAATAGTTGCTGAACGCCAGATGTTTCGGCAAAGCGATCACGTCGGTCATGACCTCGGAGAAGCTTTTAAGCGAGTTGATGATGGTCAGGAACAAAGGATACAGGAACAAGAGAGAGAGAAGCACCATGACGATTTCAAGGACGATGCGCCCCGCTGTTTTCTGTTTCATTATGCCTCAACCTCCCTGCGTTTGAAGATGGTCAATTGAATGATGGTGACGATCAGGACGGCGACGAACAGGATGAGCGCTTTGGCGGTTCCGTAACCGTACAGGTTGTTCTGGAACGTATCGCGGTAAATATCGTACGCCATGCTGTAAGTCGTGCCGCCGGGACCCCCGCCGGTCAGCGACAGAATCACGTCGAAGACCTTGATCGAGTTGGTCAGCGCCATAAAGACGGAAATCGTAATCGAAGGCGCAAGCAGCGGCAGTGTGACATTGAAGAACCGGCGAACCGGCCCGGCACCGTCCACGGTGGCGGCTTCCTTCAAATCATCCGGAATCGACTGCAGACCGGCGATGTAAATGACCAGATAAAAACCGATGGACTGCCAAATCGAGACGAGCAGAATCGAGACGAACGCAAGTCCCGGCGTGCCGAGCCAGCTAAGGTCGAAAATCCCCCAGCCCGTACTGTTGCCCAGCGACTCGAACCCTTGCATAAAAATGAATTTCCAGATGAAGCCGACGATGACAAGGCTAAGAATGTACGGAATGAAAAACGCCGCTCTCAGCCAATTCGTGGACTTCAGCTTCATGTCCAGAACCAGCGCCAGCAAAATCGCCAGCACATTAATCAGAACGATATAAAGGATCGCGTACTTCACGGTAAACCAGGCGGCGTGGCTAAAGTTGGCGTCCCCCGTGAAGATTTGATGGAAATTGTCGAATCCGATGAATTTCGGATGTTTGGAGATCCCGTTCCATTTGGTCAGGGAGTAGCGAATCGTCATGACGAACGGATAGTAGAAGACAGCGATGACGGCGATAAGGATCGGCAGCGTAAAGATCCCAAACTCCAGTTTTTCGGCCCGTTTTCTCCCCAGTTTTAACATAAAGCACCTCTTTTTCGCAGCGTTTTGTTGAACATCCGGCAGATCTAGCTGTTCTGTACGCCTTACCTTTTTCGGATATAATGAATTATAAATCAGCGATTTTCGCGACTAAATGGATTTAAGAAAACAGTTAAGGGTAAAAAGGTGAACTGCCCGTCCCGAGGTCATGCTTGCTTTTGGTGGTACGTACAAGTTATATAATTGAACATAGAAAACGTTGGGTTTGGGGGATAATATGATCAGCCGAATCGTACGAATGATCTCTTCGCTTAGGGACCGGATTTCGCGCAGATTGGTCAATAAGCTTATTTTGTTGTTTACGACCATCATCATTTTGGTGGTTGGCCTGCTGACCGTGATTTCCTATCAGATGCTCCAAAAAGAATCCGTCGGCAACAGCATCGACAGCACGACGAGCAATCTCAGGCTGGTGAACGAGAATCTGAAAGACTACCTGGATGGGATCGAACAGCTGTCCCTGCCGCAAATTCATTACGATGAAATCATCCGGGCCATCCTTCAGGAAAAGGACGACTACTCTTCCCGTATGTATCTTGAGGATTACCTGCGCAGCATGTTTTATTCCCGGAGCGATTTGGAAAGTATTTATTTGTTTCTGATCGACCAGAAGAAATACTATTCCATCACCCGGGAGGCTTATAACATCACGATTCGGATCAGCTATCAGGAGGGGATTCCCGATCAGCCGTGGTACAAGGACGCCATGAACAGCCAGCATAATCGCTCGTTTCAATCGTTTATCGTTCCGGGCGCCAAATCGGGATACGACATGGATGTGGAACCCGATTTTATGGGCTATCACCGCGTGCTGCGTTCCATCCCCACCCGGGAGGCGAAAGCGGTGCTGTCCTTTTATTTCAAGCCGTCCGTCAAAGACGAAATTATGAAGGATATTCCCTTCGATGAAGGGGATCATCTTCTGTTCCTTGATACGGACAACGTCCCTTTCCATGCCGACGATATCGGTTTTTACCGGGAAATGCAAAGCAGCAACGTGCTGACGAAAATCGGGCGCAACTCCAAGTCTCAGCAAATGACCTGGACCGATCCGCTGAGCCGCCGGTTTTTGATCGTATACAATGTCGAGGAGGGCGATGGCTGGAAGCTGGTCAAGCCGATTCCTTACAGCAAAATTTACGCGGCGGCGACCACGACCCGGAATTTGAGCTATATGATTGGGCTTATATTCCTGCTGATTTCAGTCATATTGGTCACGCTGATTTCCAACGAAATCACAAAACCGCTGAAAAAGCTGTCCCATCAGATGAGACGGTTCAGCGAGGGCACCTTCGATGCGGCGATCGAAGTCAGAGGGCAGGACGAAATCGCTTATCTCTCCCGGCATTTCAACAAAATGGTTCGCCGGACCAATGATTTAATCAATGAGCGATACAAGATGAAACTGGTGGAAAAGAATGCGATTCTGAAGGCCCTGGAAGCTGAGATCAACCCTCATTTTCTGTATAACGCGCTTCAGGCGATTTCTACGAAAGCGTTAAAAAGCGGGGACGACGAAGTGGCCGACATGATCGACTCGCTCGCCCTGACGCTAAGGTACTGCATCAGCGGCAAGGATATCGTGCTCGCGAGCGATGAATTGAAGCATATCGAGCATTATCTGGCGCTGCAAAAAGCCCGGTACGGCAGCCGTCTGAGGGTCGTGGTGCAGTGGGAGGAGGAGCTAAGGAGCTTGCTTATTCCGAAGCTGTCGATCCAATCCTTAGTGGAAAATTCAATCAAACATGCCGTAGAGAAGGTGTCGACTCCCGTTACGATCGTCATTCGCGCGGAAAAAGGCGATACGCACGCCATCATTTCGGTGCTGGACAACGGCCCCGGAATAACCGCCGAGAGAATCGAAGAGCTCGAAAGCTCGTTAATGCTGGAATGGGAAGAGCATGAGGGCGACAATATCGGGCTTAAGAACCTGAATACCCGTTTGAAGCTGCTGTACGGCGAAGACGCCGGCCTGCTGATCCGCAGCGACAGGAACGAAACCGAGATGAGAATGCTGATCCCGCTGGGAGGTAACCACCATGTACAAAGTGCTGATTATTGACGATGAAGAACCGCTTCGCGAGGCGATCCGCATCTTGGGAGACTGGAACAGGCTTCAGGTGGACGAGGTGCTTGAAGCGACAAACGGAAAGGAAGGCCTTGCCATGCTGGAGGAGCATCGGCCCGATTTGGTTATGGTCGATATGAAAATGCCCGAGCTGAGCGGCGTAGAATTCCTGAAGGCCGTGGAAAAAGATTACCCGGAGCTTGCGACCATTGTCATCAGCGGCTACAACGACTTTGAATATACTCGTCAGGCTATTCACTCCAAGGCCAAGGATTACCTGCTAAAGCCGGTGAACCGTTACGATCTCAATCAATCGCTGGCGAACGCATTCGAAGGGCTGCGAGCCAAGCAGCAGATCAAAAACGAATCGATCACGCGCAATATCGCTTTTAACATGTCGCTTCCGAAACTGAAGGAGAAAATCTACGGCTCCATTATCGAACGGGATTTCAAAATGCACAGCAACCGCACGTATCTTCCGCTGATTGGAGCGGATGATCCCCATCTGTGCTTCGGCGTGTTCGTACTCAGGATCATGAACATGGAGGCGGTTCGAATCAGCCGTTTCCACAGCGACACGGAGTTGCTGTACTTTGCGGTGGCCAACGTCATCAACGAGGTTGCCGGAAATCAGCTGCAGTGCTTCAGCTTTGCCAATCCCAAACAGGAGCGCGAGATCATTGCCGTCTATACTTCCTCCGAGAAATATCCGCAGGAGTTGTCTTTTCAGATCGATCATTTGATACGAAAGGTCATCGCCACTTTAAGCGGTTTGTTCGGCATCCTTCCCGCGGGCGGATCCGGGCAAGCCAGCTCCAATGTACTGGAACTGGCGGATTCTTACGAAGCCGCGCTTTCCGCAATCCAGGGAATTGATTTGCTGAAGCTGAAGGGAGCCGCAGCCATCGGGGCGGCCGACAAAGGCCCCGTGAAGGACGGCTTGTCGTTCACGAGCCGAATGCCGATTCTTCGCGGCGCATTGGAGTCCGGGAACTGGAACCATGCCCGGACCGTCATGAGCGAATTTACGAAAAAGATCAAAACGGCCGAATCCTTCAGCTTTGGAGCTGCCGACCGGACCGTTCGGGAAATCGTCGTTTTGCTTAACGATCAGGCGCTGGAGCTGGGTGTTCCGGCGGATGCTTTACCGCAATCCGGCGGGGAACGGGCGCTGCGGGCCTTGGGCGTAGGCACGGATTTCGCGACCTTCGATGAGTTCGAGGAACTGCTGCTGCGGATTCTGGAGTATTATTGCGTTCAGCTCCGGCGAGTGCTTGCGGCGAATCGTCCGTTTAACGTCGAGGATATCAAGGAATACATCGACAACCATTATTTTGAAGACATCAAAATTTCCGTGTTTACGGAGAAATATTTTCTAAGCAGGGAATACTTAATGAAGCTCTTCAAGCAGCAGTTTGGGCTCGGCATCCACGAGTATGTGCAGCAGGTTCGGATGGATAAGGCCAAGGAGCTTTTGGATGACGTTTCCTTGAAAATACAGGATATTTCCGAGATGCTCGGCTACAAGGACAAGAACTATTTCAGCAAGGCATTCCGGAATTATTACGCGGTGTCCCCTTCCGAATATCGGATGAAAAACGGGGACGGGTCAAAAAGTGAACCCGTTTGATCAATCCACTTTTTTACCCTTAAGACGCCACATATCTACATTTTTCTAACGTTGCCTTTTCTTTAGAATAAGGAGCATAGAAGGTAGTCAATACCCTCTAGGAATTTACAACAATAAGAAAGTGGGGGCGTAATGTAATGAAGAAAAAAATCCTAGCCCTGTCATTCAGCCTGGTGCTGATCATGGGTCTCCTGTCCGCCTGCGGCGGCAACAACAACGCGGCGAATAACGGCGCGAACGGTGCCAATGCGGGAAGCGGCGGAAACGCCGCAACCGACGATTCCAAACCGGTCACGATCAACATGTTTACGGCTTCACCGGAATACACGGACGCTTTTAACGCTTATATCGAAGAGTACAAAAAGGTTAAACCAAACGTAACGATCAATCTTGAAATCATGCAGGCCGACTACAACACCGTGCTCAAATCGAGAATCGCGGCCGGCAGCACACCTGACGTATTCCAAACGACCGCCGGCGGCGACATCGACACCTTTGCCGAATACAGCGCCGATTTGACCAATGAGCCTTTGGCAGCAGCCATGACGGACGCCGTACGGAACAACATGACCTCCTCCGATGGAAAAGTGCTCGGACTTCCCGTCAAGGGCAACCTGTTCGCCTTGATCTACAACAAGAAGCTGCTTGATGAAGCCGGGGTAACCAGCGTGCCGAAAACCACGGCCGAAATGGACGACGCGATCACGAAGCTGGAAGCCAAGGGGATCACGCCTTTTGCAAACGCTTATAAAGAATGGTGGGTATGGAAACATATTTTCCAACACTTTGTTGATGCGGCTGCACAAGACGCCGGCGTTTCCTCCAAAGATCTTGTAGACAAATTCATCGCCGGGGATGCTCATTTCAAAGACTATCCGGTTCTGTACAACAACTTCTTCAGCTTCATTGATACAACCGTGAAACATGGTACGGATAAACCGCTGGAACGCGACAGCAACGCCGAAGTCAGCGACTTCGCTTCCGGCAAGGCCGCATTCATGACCGGTAAAGGCGCATGGGACGAAGAAGCCATCAAGAAAATCACGCCGGACATCCAAATCGGCATCGCCGGTTACCCGGTCAGCGACAAAGCGGAACAAGCAACGATCATCACCGGGGCGGACCAAGCGCTGCGGATCAACAAGGACTCCAAAGTCGTTAAAGAAACCGTTGATTTCTTCAACTGGCTGTACACTTCGGATTACGGCAAAAACTGGTTCTCCAGCGTAGCCAAAGTTATTCCTCCGATCAAGGATGCTCCGCTTCCGGATCTGGATATGCCGAAACAAATGGCTGAAATTCTGAAAACCGAACCTTCGGGCGATCTGGCCATCAACTACTCGCTGGATACGTTCCACCAAAAATTCGGTGAAATCATGCAGGCTTACATCGGCGGAAGCGCCTCGAAAGATCAAGCCGTAGAACAAATCGAACAAGCTTGGGTACAACTGGGTTCGGCCCAATAAACCGGTGGCAGGCTGTTCCACTCCTTTTAACTCAGCACCAGACGGTGCTGAGTTAAATTTTTATCCGGGACTTTTTAGCGGTTAAAACGATGAAAAAACATAACGGCTTTTCGATACTTTGGGATAATTTCATAATGGAAAGCCGTAATTTTAACGGGGCAGGTGTTGGTTATGGGGGACAGGATTCAAATTGAGGAAAACGGGCTTCATCTGGTTTTGGAGATTACGGAAGAACGGGAGGTATTGCTGCTCCACTTTGGGGCGCGCCCGCTGGCGGAGAATATTCGCAGCGACCGGAAGCCGGGCTTCCGGCTGATGGAGCTGCAGCTGACCGGAGAGGACCGGGCAGAATATCATGGACGGACCCACCGGGCCACTTATCCGGGTCTGCGGATGAAATACGAGACTCACTCCGATACTCGCAACGACAAGGGACGCAAGCTGGAAATTACGCTGCTGGACCCGGTGACCTCGCTTCGCGCGGTGCAGCATTTCCAGTTCTATGACGGAGTCGGGACCGCTCGAGCCTGGGTCGTGCTTGCCAATAAGGGAACTCGGGAGCTGGGCGTAGAGTATGTATCGTCATTTGCCTTGACGGGCCTTGATAAAGAAGGCGCGCGGGACCGAGACGATAAAATGGCGCTCTCCATTCCGCACAGCGGATGGCAAAGCGAGCTTCAATGGCGGACTTCTTCGCTGCCCGAGCTGGGCATGTCCCACTTGACGGATCGCAGCTCGAAGCGGATCTCCTGCAGCAATACCGGCTCGTGGTCGGCGTCCGAGCATATTCCCATGGCCGTGTTGGAAAATAAGGAAGCCGGAACAAGCTTGTTCTGGCAGATCGAGCATAACGGCTCCTGGCATTGGGAAATCATTGACCAAAGCGATTTCTTGACAATCCTGATCAGCGGACCGACGGAGCATGACAATCAATGGTGGATTTCGCTCGGGCCGGACGAAGAATTCGTCAGCGTACCGGTCGCGGTGGGCGCGGTTTCCGGCGGCTTTGAGCAAGCCATTGGAGAACTGACGAAATACCGTCGCCTGATTCGCCGCCCTAACGCCGACAACCGGGATTTGCGCATTATCTTCAACGATTATATGAACTGTCTTTGGGGCGCGCCAACGACGGCTAAGCTGCTGCCGCTGATCGACGCCGCCGCGGAGGTCGGCAGCGAGTATTTCTGCATCGACGCCGGCTGGTACGCGGCAGGCGAGTGGTGGGACGGCGTCGGCGAATGGCTGCCGTCGCCCGAACGTTTCCCGGAAGGCATCAAATATGTGCTGGATTATATCCGCGGCAAAGGAATGGTTCCGGGACTGTGGCTGGAACTGGAGGTTATGGGCATCAACAGTCCGAAGCTCGCGGAAACCGACGACAGCTGGTTTTTTATGCGCCATGGGCAAAGGGTCAAAGACCGCAGCCGGTATCAGCTCGATTACCGGAATCCGCAGGTGGTCGCCCACGCCAATGAAGTGATCCGGCGTCTGGTCGAGGATTACGGGGTTGGCTATATCAAGATGGATTACAACATCAACGCCGGGATCGGGACGGAGACCGATGCGGACAGCTATGGAGACGGTTTGCTGCAGCATAACCGGGCTTACCTCGCCTGGCTTGACGGTATTTTTGCCCGGTATCCTGACCTTGTGATCGAGAACTGCTCCAGCGGCGGCATGCGCATGGATTACGCCATGCTGAGCCGTCACAGCATTCAGTCAACGAGCGATCAGGAGGATTACGTGAATTATGCCGCCATCGCAGCGGCATCCCCTTCGGCGCTTACGCCGGAGCAATCGGCGATCTGGTCCTATCCGCTGCGCGAGGGCGATGACGAGGAAGTCGTCTTCAATATGGTCAACGCGCTGCTCCTGCGCGTGCATCAAAGCGGCCATTTGGCTGAGCTCAGTCCTCGCCGCAGGGAGCTGGTGAAGGAGGCGCTGGATTACTACAAAACGATCCGCCGCGATATTCCCGAAGCGCTGCCGTTTTGGCCGCTGGGTCTGCCGACGCAGCAGGACGATTGGGTCAGCCTCGGATTGCGCCACGAGGATACGCTGTATCTCGCGGTATGGCGGATCGGCGATGATGCATCATCGTCTTCCGTCAAAGCGTTGCCGCTTCCCGCGCTGAAAGGAAAGGAGCCGGAAATTCGCTGCGCATACCCGCAGGGCTTCGACAGCCGCTGGACGTGGAATTCCGGAAAAGGCGAACTTCGGGTATGTCTTCCGAAAGGGAAGTCGGCAAGATTGTTTGAAATTCGGATCAACAAGCCCGTTTGACATGAAACCATTTGGTGTCATATAATCGTTATGAAACCAAACGGTTTCGTAATGATTGAGAAGAACCTTTTGAGAGGAAGATACCCAAATGGATCAAAATCACAATGAAGCGGGACTGCTGCCGGATATCCGCCATACGCTCATGCTGAACGCTCCGATCTCCAGAGTGTGGGACGCGGTGGCAACCTCGGAAGGCATTGCGGCCTGGTTTATGCCGAACAACTTTCAGGCGATCGACGGGTATGATTTTTACCTGAACGCGGGTCCTTTCGGGGAATCGCCCTGCAAGGTGACTTTGCTGGAACCGCCGCACCGCTTGTCTTTTAATTGGGGCAAGGATTGGACGATTACGTTCATGCTGGAAGAACAAGGCGACCAAACGGAATTCACACTGATTCATGGCGGCTGGAAAGCGGAGCAGCTCACCGAATTCGGGGAAGCTCACGATTTGGTTCGCGGGCGCATGGACCAAGGCTGGGCCGGAATCGTCAAGAAGCTGTCCGATGTGGTCGGAGTGTAATCCATGCCGGCCGCTTCCGCGAAGCATGACGTCTTCCAGGCGATCGCCGATCCGACGCGCCGCGAGCTGCTGAATCTGCTCGGCGGCCAGGAACTGCCGCTTAAGGATATCATTGGCCGTTTCCCGATGAGCCGGACCGCCGTGTCCAAGCATCTTCGGGTGCTGACCGAAGCCGGGCTGGTCCGCGAACGGCGGGTCGGCCGGGAGACGCGGTACCGCCTCGATGCCGACCCCCTGCTTGAACTGAAACGCTGGCTGAGCTATTACGAGCGTTTCTGGGAGAACAAGCTGTCCATGCTCAAGCATTATGTGGAAACCGAGCCGGGCGAAACGGAGGGGCTGAGGCTGGTCCCATCCGATTCGGCGGACGCACCAAAGGAATAGCAAGGGTAGCGGGGGGAATCCCCGCTATTTTTGTTAATGCTTAAGTCTTAATTCAGTTGAGCACGCGAAGCGTAGGAAACAGAAAATCCCCCGCATATGCGGGGGATACAGTCGAGGCTTATTGCGAAATGATCACCTGATGCAGACGTTATAATAGAAGTGTTCAAGCAACTATGTATAACAAAAGTAAAAGGGGGTTAATGGCTAATACCACGTCAGCACAAATGGACTCTTAATACTACTTCTCAACTATGGAGCCACACGAACTGGAAATCCTCCTGTTAATTGGCCCCTTATTGAACCTGGACAAACACTAACTGGAAATCCTCCAGCTAAATCATCGATTTAGGCCGTAGACTTCCTTGTTTGCCGAAATTAGTTAAGATGAACGAAAGGCAGCCCCTGTTCGCACACCGTAGGTTAAAATGGAAGTGAAGACCACCATTTCAGAGCTACATGCGAAAGGAGCTGTTATTATGAAGAATACCATAAAATATGTAGGTTTGGATGTATCCAAAGAAAAAATTGCGGTGGCGATCGCAGACGAGGGGCGGGAGCCGGCGCGATACTATGGAGCCATTGCCCA
>NZ_JBKFGG010000056.1:0-20850 GCF_056171975.1 Paenibacillus terrisolis
ATGGTGGTCTATCACTTCCATTTTAACCTACGGTGTGCGAACAGGGGCTGCCTTTCGTTCATCTTAACTAATTTCGGCAAACGGACCAGTCTACGGCCTACATCGATGATTTAGCTGGAGGATTTCCAGTTATTGTTCAACCAAAATCAAAAAGGGGCCAATTAGCAGGAGAATTTCCAGTTAGTTTAGTTTCCATCGTTGGTTGGTGTGGCACATAAGTTGGCCAGTGTGGTACATAAGTTTGCTAGTGTGGTTACATAAATTGGCTAGTGTGTACTACCATTGACTACTGTCGTTTTCCATAAGTTAGCTGGTGTAGTTCCATTGTTAGCTAGTGCAGTTACATCGTTGAGAAGTGCTGCTAAGCGTCTATTGGTAGTTCACGAGGTACTGTCCATTAATCCCCCTTTCGCTTTACAGTCCTCATGTTTTATTAACTTTGTTAGCCCCGCGTTAAATAACGTCAATTCGATTGACGGTGATTTTGTCGGGTTGTTATAATGAACCTGAAAATTGACACGTTCCAAAAAAACTTACAAAAGGGAGATTTGCATGAAAACCAAATTCAAACGGATGTTGCTGCCCCTGCTCGGAATCGTCTTGGCAAGCTCTTTGGCCGCTTGCGGGAATAACGCCAATTCAACCGATTCGGCTAATTCCGCCAATGCAGCGGGCACAACCAATTCGACCAACTCGGCCAATTCAGCCGACTCCACCAAACCCGCCGCAAATGCCAAGCTTGTGATTTACACCAACTCCGCCTCCGACGGCCGGGGCGATTGGCTTAAGGAAAAGGCCAAGGAACAAGGATTCGACCTGCAAATCGTGGAAGGCGGAGGCGGCGATATCGCCAATCGTCTGATTGCCGAGAAGAACAAACCGGTTGCCGACGTAGTTTACGGTTTGAGCAACATGAACTACGAAGAATTCAAGGCTCAAGATATGCTTGAGCAGTACAAGCCGGCTTGGGCGGATGAAGTTGGGGCCGGTCTTAGCGATAAGGACGATTATTACCATGCACTGGTTAAGCAAGCCATTCTCCTGATCTATAACTCCACAATGTACGACGAGAGCACAGCGCCGAAAGATTGGACCGATTTGTGGACCAACGAGCAATTCCACGGCAAATACGACGCGCCGGGAACGAACGACTTGGGCGGAGCCACCATCCGCGCCGTTTTGGCCGGCATCCTGGTTCGTTATCAGGATCCGAACGGCGAATACGGTATTTCACAAGAAGGCTGGGACGCTCTTAAAAACTTCCTGAAATACGGATATTACAAAGCCGAAGGCGAAGACTTTTACGCCAATCTTGCCAGCGGCAAAACTCCCTTCGGTCCGATGTTCTCCAGCGGCATCTCTTCACGGGAACAGCAATACGGCATAAAAGCCGGCATCGTGAAACCGGAAATCGGCGTTCCGTATATCGTGGAGCAAGTGGCCATCATCAAAGGCACCAAAAATCTGGATACCGCCAAAGCTTTTGTAGACTGGTTCGGCAGTGCGGAAGTGCAGACGGAATGGTCCAAGCAATTCTCCAGCATGCCGGCCAACGATAAAGCGCTCGAAAACGCAGCACAGGACATTAAGGAACTGGACGCCTCGCTGAAACGTCAGGATATCGATTGGGGATTCGTCAACCAAAACATCAATAAATGGGTCGAAAAAATCCAGCTTGAGCTTTTGCCATAACCGATATTGCAATCCGCATGGGTCGTCTTCCCGGCAGAATGGTCCTGGTGTGCTAATCGCATCTCCTGATCGTTTTGCCGGGTGACTTTATTTGCATACAACAAGCGAGGAGCCATAAAAGCCATGATTGAATTTAAAGAGGTTGAAATCAAATACAACGATTTTACCGCAGTGAACAGCCTGAATCTTCAGATCGGGGAAGGCGAGTTTTTTACGCTGCTTGGTCCCTCCGGCTGCGGCAAAACAACGACCCTCCGGAGTTTGGTCGGATTTGTCAGTCCCTCGCGCGGCTCCATTTATGTCGATGGCAAAGATATTACGCATCTACCCGTGGAGAAACGGGACATCAGCATGGTTTTTCAAAGCTACGCCCTGTTTCCTACCCTTAATGTGTACGAGAACATCGCTTTTGGGCTGAAGGTCAAGAAAATGCCAAAAACCGAAATCGCAGCCGAAGTCAAAGCTATCGCGCAAAAAGTGGATCTAAACGACGAGCAGTTGCGCAAAAAGGTGTCCGAGTTGTCCGGCGGTCAACAACAGCGTGTGGCGATCGCCAGAGCCTTGGTGCTGAAGCCAAGCATCCTCGTGCTGGACGAGCCGCTGTCCAATCTGGACGCCAGCTTGCGTGTCCAACTCAGAAACGAGCTGAAAAGTTTACAAAAAAGGTTCGGCATTACTACGATTTACGTGACCCACGATCAGGAAGAAGCCTTGACCCTATCGGACCGCATCGCTGTATTTAATCACGGGGTTGTTGAGCAGGTCGGAACGCCTTACGAAATTTACAATCGTTCCGCTACAGAATTCGTCTGCAACTTTATCGGAGACATCAATAAGCTGGGCGGCTCTCTGTTGGAAAAAATCAGCGCCTCTTCGGGACACCCGTTCAATCTGAACAAAGCGGCCTATTTAAGGACCGAGAAGGTTTACACCTCGCTCCCCGAGGGCGACACCGCCGGATTTGCCAGAATCAAAGCCATCGTCGCCGATGCCGAGTACTATGGACTGTACACGAAATATACGTTCGAATCCGGCGGTGCCCTGCTTAAAAAGGTGGAAATCGAAGATGGAAGAAACCGCTACATCAAAGGGAACGAACTGGATGTTTATATCCGTTCGGCCGACATTTTGCAATACTAGGAGGCCTTCCTGACCGCTATGGAACTCATACGAAAACACGCAACTACCGGGAAAATCATCGGGCTGATTATCGGTTTATTTTTAACATGGTTTGTTGTCGCTTTCCTGCTTTATCCGAATTTCAACCTTCTGAAAGCCGTTTTTTGGGCAAAAGGGAGCTTTTCCTTGGAACCCGTGCAAAAATTGCTGCACTCCGAAAGAGCTCTGAAAAGCTTGCTCAACAGTTTTATTCTCGCGGTTTCCATGGTCATTACCGTCAATATCGTAGGCATATTTCTGGTGTTCGTGACCGATTACTTCGACATAAAAGGCTCCAAGCTGCTTAGGCTGGGCTACTATACTACGCTTGTTTATAGCGGTATCGTGCTGGTCTCGGGCTATAAATTTTTGTACGGAGAACAGGGCTTTATCACGAAATTTCTGGTCCGTCTGTTCCCCTCCTTTCCCGCCGGATGGTTTCACGGCTACTGGGCGGTTTTGTTCGTCATGACGTTTGCCTGCACGTCCAACCATGTTCTTTTCCTGTCCAACGCCATCCGCAAAATCGATTTCCAAACCGTCGAGGCGGCAAGGAATATGGGGGCGTCCGCCTTCTATATTTTGCGGAGAGTCATCCTGCCTGTGCTGCAGCCCACTTTATTCGCCATTACGATCCTGCTGTTCTTGACCGGCCTCGGAGCAACCTCCGCGCCGCTGATTGTCGGCGGTACGGACTTCCAGACCATCACCCCCATGATCCTCTCTTTTTCCAAAAGCGTTACCTCCCGGGACGTGGCTTCCGTGCTGGCGATATTTTTGGGAGCGGCAACGCTGATTCTGTTGACCTTCCTTAGAAGAATCGAAAAGAAGGGCAGCTATATCTCCGTTTCCAAAGTGAAATCGGAGATCCAAAAGCAAAAAATCGGAAACAAGGGATTGAACGCGCTGATTCACGGCATAGCCTACCTTCTGTTTGCCATCTATTCTTTGCCGGTCCTGCTGACGATTGTTTTTTCCTTTACGGACTCCTACAGCATCTCCACGTCCAGCTTATCCTGGGACCATTTTACGCTGGCAAGCTACCGGATGCTGTTCACCGACACGAATGCTTATCAGCCTTATATAATCAGTATTTTATATTCCGCCGTGGCGTCCGTTCTTGTCGTGGCGCTGTCTCTGCTCGTTTCGCGCATCCTTCATAAGTACAACAATCTCTTTACGACCGCTTTGGAATACGCGATGCTTATCCCTTGGCTGCTGCCGTCGACGCTGATCGCTCTGGGACTGATCATTACGTACGATACGCCAAGATGGATTCTGGCAAACCACGTGCTCACCGGAACGATGTGGATTTTGATGATCGCCTACATGATTGTCCTGATTCCGTTCACGCTGCGTATGCTGAAAGCCACCTTTTTCACCATTGACAATTCCTTGGAGGACGCGGCCAGAAGCCTGGGAGCCGGCACCTTCTACACGTTTCGAAGAGTGCTCCTTCCGATCGTCCTTCCTTCCACGCTGGCTGTCCTAGGACTTAATTTCAACAGCCATCTGGCGGACTATGATTTGACGGTATTTTTATATCATCCGCTGCTTCAGCCACTGGGCATCGCCATTCAAAATGCGACCGGCGAGCAGGCTTCGGCCGACGCGAAATCGCTCGGACTGGTTTATTCCGTAGTGCTGATGGCGATTTCCACCGTAATGCTCTATTTGGTTTACGGAAGAAAATCGAAATCCTGAGGATATTCGGAAATGAAACAACAGGCCGCCTCCGGTCGAATGCCGGAGGCGGCCTGTTTGTCCATGGAATTATCTGACCCGTTCGGTAATGAGTCCGTTCCGCGTCGGCATTCCGTTGTTCTCTTTCATATACCGGTCCCTGTAGTCAAGCAGCAGCGCCGGCCAGTCCGTTTGAATGATGTCAATCTTCTTATCCAGCAGCTGCCCCCACCCCAGATCAGGGCTATGAATGATCGACGTATCGTCATCCAGCCCGGCGAACAACAACGTATCGTCGTCCAGGGTAATGGCATTTGCCCACACGAACAGATTCAAACCGTGGAGGCGTTCGATCATTCCGTACTGAAATAGCGGATCGGCATCCGATCGGACGATCAGCTCCATGCCGACTAAATTGATGTTGGAGTAGGACAGAACCGTTTCAATCTCGGCGGCCGAAAATATGATCGGCATAAACATGTACTTGCTCGGATGCTGATCAAAGAACTCCAGGTCTTCTTTTCTTACGGGACCTTTTAAAATAATTTGATCCATCATGTCGTGTTCATCAAGCGCTTTAAACAGCTCCGGCCAGAAATTCCAGGCGCGGTCAATGTTGATCAAGGTATCGCCTTTCAGAAAATTCAGTCCCTGCTCCAGCCGCTGCAGCTTGGTGTGCGTGCGGACAAAAAGGCTGTTGCGGCAGGTCAACTGATCGATCCGGGCAGATTCCATCGTTCCGATATTATCCGGTTCATTCAACAATCTTGGTTCCGCGCCGTCATGAAACATGTACAGGACGCCGTCGGCCGATTTGGCCGCGTCGATCTCCAGAAGATCGGCGCCTTGCTGCAAAGCCGCTTTGTAGGCCGGTATCGTATTTTCAATGATGTTGCCGCCGGGACTTCCCCTATGTACGGCGATCAA
Source organism: Paenibacillus terrisolis (assembly GCF_056171975.1). Lineage (NCBI taxonomy): Bacteria > Bacillati > Bacillota > Bacilli > Caryophanales > Paenibacillaceae > Paenibacillus > Paenibacillus terrisolis. Next base: position 5,461 of record NZ_JBKFGG010000056.1, read on the forward strand.
TGCTCCGCGCTCTTTGAATCTTTGATTGAGCAGCCCGTTGATGCCGCTGTATGCCGCTTTTCCGAACATGAATAATGCCTCCTGGTCGTGTGTTCTATAAGCAAATTCATATTATCAAATTAATTGGAACGTGTCAATTTTAATGAGATTTCAAATGGAATCCACTCTTTTCATAAACTTTTTTCATTCGCTTCTTGAACGTCAAAATTTTTATAAGTAATATGGAGTAATATGGGACATGCAAGCAAAATGGGAGGACATGCGCAATATGGCTACAATTAAAGACATTGCCAAAGCAGCCGGAGTATCGCACGGTACGGTATCCAACGTATTGAACGGAAGAGGAAACGTCAGCGCAAAAAAAATCCGGCTTGTCGAGGAGGCTGCCCGTAAGCTTGGTTACAAAATCAACTATACGGCGCAATCGCTGCGCTCCGGCGTGACGAAGTCCATTTCGATCATCATCCCGACCATCGAATCCGAGGAATACGTGCAAATGTACAAAGGCCTCGACACGACCCTCACCCAATTAGGCTATCGAACCCATCTTTACATTACCTATGATTTGCCGCTTAACGAAAACAATATATTGAAGGAAATTGCCGAGGAGCGGGTAAGCGGCATCGTCGCGATTTCCTGCCTTGACGACGCCGCCATCTATTACAAGGAGCTGAACATCCCGAAAGAAAACATTATCTTCGTGAATCGGGAGATCAAGAACGGCAAGTCTTTTGTCTCTTTTGATTTTGTCAAAGCTGGCCGGGATATATGCGCCTACCTGTCGGAGAACCGGTTCCAAAGCATTGGCATTTTTGCGGATGAGCATAAGTTCTCCAACGAACGCCGGTTCGCCGAGGCGATTTCGGAGCGGCTTGAGGGCGCTTCGGTCAAAGTCATACACGCTCCGCTGAACCAATCCTACGGCAGGGCGTTTGAATTTTTCGAAGACGGGACGCCGGAGTTGATTGTCGCTTCAAGTTTAGGCCGGGCCAATTTGCTCAAAAATGTCCATCACTTCGGTTCGGCCGGCGCGCGGCCGCAAATTTTGTGCCTTGCCCCGACCGAGTCCACCTTTGACGACCAATTTTCAAAATATCGGCAAAACTATCAGCTGTTTGGGCATCATATCGCCGATCTGTTAATTCAGCAGGTGAACGGGCAAAAGAAACCGGTCTATCGCATGGTCTTCGAAAACAGCGGTTTGGAACCGAGAGCCAATGCATCGGCCGTTCAAAGCGGTAACGGGACAACCCTGACGATGCTCACGATTCCAAGCCCTACGACGGATGCTCTGAAAAAGCTGCTGCCCCATTTCACCAAGGAAACCGGCATAAATGTACTGCTTGCCATCCATACCTACGAGGAAATCTATGAAATTTTGACGGACCATCCCGGCAATACGTCGTTTTACGATCTTATTCGGATGGATATGGCTTGGTTGTCCTGGTTCGGTAAGGATGTATTTCGTCCGTTAGGAAGCCTGGATCCCGAGTTGGACGGTATCATCGGTTCCCTTCCTCTTCATATTAAAGAGAATTACATGAACGTTGAAGAAACGGCTTATACTTTTCCTTTTGATCCCAGCGTTCAAATGCTGTTCTACCGGAAAGATCTGTTCGAGGATCAAATGATCAAACGAATGTATTTCGAAAAATTCAAGCATCAGCTGGCGGTGCCGGAGGACTACGAGTCGTATAACGAACTGGTCAAATTTTTTTCCAAGTCCAGCTTCAGCCATTCGCCGACGCCTTACGGCACGAGCGTAACTTTGGGCAAATCCGAGATTCTCGCGCTCGAATTTTTAATCCGCTATTACGCGGAAGGCGGCAAATTAATAAGCGACGACGGGTTGAAGCTCGATCCGGTTATCGCCACGAAAGCGCTGGAAAACTTTTTGGAAACGCTAAGCGTCGCCCAAAAGCTGAATGAAACCTGGTGGGGAGAATCCGTCAACAGCTTCGCCAGAGGCGAGACCGCCATGGTGATCGGTTTTATGAACCATGTTTCCAGAATCGCCCGCAGCGGAGTAGGCGCTTTTATCGGGTCCGCGCCGGTTCCGGGCAATGCTCCTCTTCTCGGCGGCGGCGTCATCGGCATTTCCAACACCAGTGAAAAAACAAGCGAGGCCGTTCGTTTCATCAAATGGGTAAACCGGACTGAAATTGCAGAACAAATCAGTTTGCTGGGCGGGACCACCGCCAATCCGGAGGTAAGCGACAACTATACGATCCGGACGCTGTATCCTTGGCTGCAAGAGGCTTCGAACCGAAGCTCCCATGGCATCCGGGAAACCAAAAAGCTGGACGGAACCGGGATCGACACAAAAAAAGTCGAGCTGATTATCGGCCTGTCGATTAAAAAAACATTGCAGCACATCCTGGGCATTGAGCAAACCATCGAACATATCAATGTCCAACTTGCAAACTCTTTCTAATCGAAACTTTAGTGATAAAATATAACAAACACCCAAACGATCAGTAACAGGAGGACTCCCCTATGATTAAAGGAATCGGCAAGACCGGACTTGGCAGAATAACGGACGAACAATTGGTTACCTTAGCGGGTAAATACGGTTTTGGCGCGGTGGAGATGGATCCATCGGCACTGGTTGCGCAGTTTGGCCTTGAAGGCACGCGGGAGCTGTTTCAGTCGAACGGCTTGATCCTCGGCGCGTTTGGCCTGCCGGTGGAATGGCGCAGGTCCGAAAGCCTGTTCCGGGAGGACTTGAAATCGCTTGCGGAAGACGCTGCCCAAGCGGCTGAACTGGGCTGCAGCAGCTGCTGCACCTATATTTTGCCTTCGGTGGATGAACCGGCGGCAGCGTTTATGCTGCAGACGATCCGCAGGCTGCGGCTGGCCGCTTCGATCTTAAGCGCCTACGGCATTAGCCTTGCGCTGGAGTTTGTGGGCCCGCACCATTTGCGCACGGCTTGGGCGAATCCGTTTATTCACACGGTTAGCGATACGTTAGCGCTAATTGACGCCATCGGGCTGAACAACGTAGGCCTGCTGGTCGATTCATATCATTGCTACACGACCGGATTCACGGGTCAGGATATAGCGAAGCTGAAAGATTCGCAAATCGTGCATGTTCACTTGAACGACGCCCGCGATCTCCCCGTGTCCGAGGCGATGGACTTTGACCGGCTGTATCCGGGCGAAGGGGTCATCGACTTGCGTGATTTCCTGCAAGGGCTTCAAGACGCCGGGTATGAAGGCGTGGTGGCGCAGGAAGTATTAACGCCTGCCGAACCGGCCGCAAGTCCCGAAGAACTGCTGGAACGTTCGCAGCGGGGATTTGAACGCGTCTTCTCTTAATATAATGGATGGTCTCCTCCTGGCCTGCAGTGCGGGCTTTGGAGGAGGCCTTTTTATCATATTTCCGCTCTCCTCTCCTCCCTCCGCACTCCCTACCTGATAATTGTCTCTATTAACCTCCCTATTAATAGTCATTCTAATTGGTATGACCGATTTGTGGCACTTTGTTGAAAAAGCGCATTTCATCCCCCCTTTGTACATAATCTTCATTGACAATGAGATTCGTTATCAATAAACTAAAATTCGAAAATGTTATTCGTAGAGACATCCTCAAGAGCAATAAACCCATATGTTGGCCTACCTAAGCCTTTAGGAGTGTGTATAGCTATGCAAAATGAAGAGACAGCCATGATGAATAATTCCCTGAATCTTGCATCCTCCCGCCCGTCTTCTTCACCATCAAAGACCGGCGTTCCGCTGAGCATGGTGCGGACAGGGGAAAAAGTCCGGGTTAAAACCATAACAGGCAAGGACGAAACGCGGCGTTTTCTATCCAATCTGGGGTTTGTGGAAGAGGCCGAGATTCAGGTCATCTCCGAAATGAACGGAAACGTCATCGTCACTGTGAAGGACACGAGAGTCGCAATCAGCAAATCCATGGCAAACCGCGTGTTAACCGCATAAACCGAGGAGGTATTATCTTGAAAACGCTCAAAGAGGTAAAGCCGGGGGAAACCGTATCCGTCGCCACTTTCTTGGGGACCGGTGCGCTTCGCCGCCGTCTCATGGACATGGGAATCACAAAGGGTACGAAGATTCTTGTGCGCAAGGTCGCGCCGCTTGGCGACCCGATTCAAATTACGGTGCGCGGTTATGAGCTGTCGCTGCGGAAATCCGAAGCGGAAAACATTGAGGTGATCTGAAAAGGCTCCTCTATTTTTCATGTTAATATAAGTGATATTTATCACATACCAAGGAGGTATGGAGGCTATTATGGCAATCAAAATCGCCCTTGCAGGAAATCCAAACTGCGGAAAAACGACGATGTTCAACGCCTTGACGGGCAGCAGCCAATATGTTGGCAACTGGCCGGGCGTTACGGTCGAGAAAAAAGAAGGCCGGCTTAGAGGACGCAAAGATGTAATCATCACCGATCTCCCGGGAATTTATTCTCTCTCTCCTTATACGCTCGAAGAAGTCGTCAGCCGCAACTACCTGATGAACGATCGGCCCGAGGCCATCATCAATCTGGTGGACGCCACCAACCTCGAACGAAACCTGTACCTCACGACACAGGTGCTCGAGCTTGGCATCCCGGCGATCATTTCTTTAAATATGATGGATATCATCCAAAAGACCGGCGACAAAATCGACACGAAAAAACTCGGCGCCGCGCTTGGCTGCGAAGTCGTCGAAACCTCCGCGCTTAAAGGAACCGGCTCCATGGAAGCTGCCGATAAGGCCATCGCGCTCGCCAAAGAAAAACTTGTCGCGGCTCCTCGCCAGCAGTTCAGCAAGCGGGTTGAACAGGCTATATCCGAGCTTGCGGAGCAATTCAAGGATTTGTTCGACCCGGCGCGCAGCCGCTGGTATGCCATCAAGCTGTTCGAGCGGGATGAGAAGGTTTTGGAATTCCTTCAACTGAACGCGGAGCAAAGGGAACGGCTCGAAGCCATCATCACCGCCGTCGAAGAAGAGCTTGAAGACGACAGCGAAACCATTATTACGAACCAGCGCTATGATTATATCTCGGAGCTTGTCGGCAAATGCCTTCGCAAGAATCCGAAAACCATGTCGGCTTCCGACCGCATTGACCGCGTCGTCACCAACCGCTTTTTGGCTCTCCCGATTTTCGTGGCCGTCATGTTCTTCATGTATTATATTTCGGTAACTACCCTCGGCACTGTTGCGACGGATTGGGTCAATGATGTCCTGTTCGGCTCCTGGATTACCGAAGGCGCTACGTCGGGACTTCAAGCGATCGGCACCGCCGACTGGCTCACCGGACTGATCGTTGACGGTATCATTGGCGGCGTAGGCACCGTGCTTGGCTTTGTGCCTCAGATGCTCATCCTGTTCTTCTTCCTCTCGATTTTGGAAGATTCGGGGTATATGGCACGGGTTGCCTTTATTATGGACCGGATTTTCCGCAAGTTCGGATTGTCGGGCAAATCCTTCATTCCGATTCTCGTCGGTACCGGATGCGGCGTACCCGCCATCATGGCCACGCGCACAATCGAAAACGAAAGAGACCGCCGGATGACGATCATGCTCACCACATTCATGCCATGTTCCGCGAAGACGGTCATCATCGCCATGATTACCAGCACCTTTTTCCCGCATTCGTTCTGGATCGCGCCGTCTATGTATTTCTTAGGCATCGCCGTCATCGTTTTGTCGGGCATCGGTCTTAAAAAGACAAAATACTTTGGAGGCGAACCTGCTCCTTTCGTTATGGAACTGCCTTCCTACCGTTTTCCATCGGTCAAAGGCGTGCTCATCCATATGTGGGAGCGTTCGCGGGCATTTATCATCAAAGCCGGTACAATCATCTTTACCGTCGTCGTTGCCGTTTGGTTCCTTTCCACGTTCAACTGGCGTTTGCAAATGGTCGACATTGAAAACAGCATTCTGGCGGGAATCGGACATGCCATCGCTTGGATTTTTGCCCCGCTCGGGTTCGGCAACTGGAAGGGAGCCGTTGCGACCATCAGCGCCCTTATGGCGAAAGAAAGCGCCATTGGTACTCTGGCCGTCCTGAACGGAGTTGCAGATACGGAAAACACCGGCGCCGTTATGACCGGCATCGCTTCCATGTTCACTTCGATCGGCGCGTTCTCGTTCATGATCCTGAACCTTTTCGACCCGCCTTGCATCGTGGCTATGGCTACCACCAGCCGGGAAATGGGCAGCGGCAAATGGACGACAATCGCCATCGGGTATCAAGTATTGCTCGGTTACAGCATGGCCTTTATCGTTAATCAGCTAGGCGGTTACCTGTTCTATGGCGCAAGCTTCGGAGCCGGGCAGATCATTGCCATACTGGTCGTTGCGCTCATGATATTCCTGTTGGTGCGTCCTGCCTCCCGCCACAGCGCAAGTCTCAGCCCTGTGGGCGCGAGAGCTTAATAATCCGTTTGGTTGCATAAATAAACCTGCCAGGAAGCAAGGAGGTTATCCTATGAATTTACCAACAATCTTTATCGGCCTTGTCATTGCCGCCCTTCTAGGTTTGGCCATCCGTTATCTTGTAAAAAACGGGGCTTGTGCGGCGTGTGAAGATAAAGCAGCCTGCGAGGCTGCAAGAAAATCAGGAGCTCCCGAATTTTCCGGCTCCAGCTCCGGCTGCGCCAAAGGCAGTTGTTCTTCCTGCAGCTTCTATGAATATGAACAACAGCTGAAAGCTTCAGCCGTGCAGCATCAGACGGGCGCGTAGCAGATAAAAAAATCAAAGGGCGGGCTTGTGCTCCTGGGAGATCAGGATCAAGCCCGCCCTATCACATCATACAGAAAGGAAAGATGAATGTGGCAGCAACCATTGTCCTATGCTCCGTGATCGTCGCCGCCCTGACTGCAGGTATTCTCCGTTACCGAAAAAATCTTCGTTCCGGCTGCTGCGGCTCCGACAGCGATCCGGACCAGAAGCCGATCAAAGTCCAGGATCGCGATCTCAGTCATTATCCCTATGAGAAAGTACTCGATATCAACGGAATGACCTGTCAAAATTGCGTGACGCATGTGCAAAACGCGCTGAACGCACTCGACGGCGTCTATTCCAAGGTGAATTTGGGCAACAAGCGCGCCGTGGTCCGGATGAAGGAAGACCTGCCGGATCAACTGCTGCGCAAAACGGTAGCTTCAGTCGGCTATACGGTAGGGGCCGTCAGCACCGGTTCAAAAAGGATCGAATCTCATTTAGGCTAATCCGCAATTGTTACAGCCTTTTTAAGGCTCAGTGTTCATAACGCGAGTTTACTGCAAAAATGCAGTTATTTCACGCTCATAGGCACTAGATAGAACTTGAGGAGCTGAAATAAAAGCACATTTACAGGCTTTTATTTATTTTTACGGTTTAAGTTGAAAAAGCCTGCATTTTTACAGTTATTTATCATCTGCGGAGGGAAAGCGAGGCGTCAAAACATTTCGGCAGAGCTCATGGCCTTGCTGACGTATGCAGTTATTCAGCACGACATGGCGGGCCGGATCGGCTCCGCCTCTATTTCAACGCGGCGGCAACCATGCTGACCGCGTTTCTGCCGTTTCTTTTCGAATCGTAAAGGGCGGCGTCCGCATCTCGAAGCAGCGATTCCAGCGTATCGCCCGTTCCAATAGAACAAGCTACGCCAAAACTAGCCGTGATGCGGATCATGTCCGCCCCCGTTTGAAACGCCGCTTCGCTTAACGCTATGCGCAGCCTTTCGGCGGCGTCCGCCGCTTCCCCGATCGATACCTCCGCCAATCCCAAAGCGAACTCTTCACCGCCATAGCGGGCGAATAAAGCCTTTGGAGGCAGATTGCGTCCGCAAACCTCCGCAACATGCAGCAGCGCCCGATCCCCCGTCTCATGCCCGTATACATCGTTGACCCGCTTGAAATAATCGATATCCAGCAAAATAAAAGCGCAGGAGTTTCCTTTCGCCAAAGCCTCTTCCAGCATGACCTTCCCCTGGCGCAGAAAATGGGTTCGATTGGCTAATCCGGTCAGTCCGTCATGGAACGCCAGCTGCTTCAGCTGGTCTTGAAGCCGCTTCTGCTCCGTAACGTCGATCAACATCAGCAGTGTGCCCAACGTTTCTCCGCCCTTGCCAACCACCGGCGAAGAGCGAACAAGACAGCTAAGCGTTCTTCCTTCGGTTTGCCATTGCAGCTCCGCTTCCATACCGCCAAATTGATCGTCGAAAGGAAACGCGTCTCCCGCTAGCTCAGGCCAAACCTGTACGAGCGTTCTGCCAACCATCCGATGACTCATCGAAGGCAGCATCGAGGCCAAGGCCTGATTGTAATCGACGATCCGGCGTGCGCTGTCGAGCACGATAACCCCTTCCCGCATGCTTTCGAAAATGCTCTCCTTGGCGATCGGCACGATCGTCAGCAGTCGCGAAGAAACGATGGCCCAAATATACATAGCCGAGGTCAAGCACAGCACCATAGGAACGGGATCCATTCCCTCCGGGGTAACGCCCATTAAGTAGAGGAAGGAAGCCAGCATCGGGATAAACTGCGTGAGAATCAAAGTCGCATGCTGGAAGCGGTACATTTTCTTCGTATGCTTCCAGCGGCGCAGCAGCAGAATCATTCCTCCCAGCAAGCATCCGAAGGTATAAGCGCCGTGAATGATGTACCACTTTCCGATTTCGATATCGACCAGCGGGATCGGGGAAGATTCCTGCAAACCGATCGATTTGTAAAAAAGATGGTGAGCATCGTTCGTCGCTACCATGACGAGCGTAATCGCGGGAATGACGAACATCGCCGCCACCGCTTTGCGGGGAATATTTCTGCCAAGATAGCGAAACACGAGCAGAAGACTTAAGGCGGCGGAAGACGGCATGCCTACGTATTCCACGATAATCCAACGTTTGATCTCTTCAAGCGAACCGCTGGACAGCTCGAAGGCAAAACCAAAAATATAAATGGCCAAGGCGATATTATAGAACAGAAAGGTCCGCGAGTACGGTATATTCTTGCGGTTCAAGAAGGCGTACAAGCCGAGGAAAAAGTTAAGTACGCCGGAAGTGGCGACGAGCGTGATATAAACGTTGATTTCCGATCCCATAGTTTCGATTCCCCATATCCGAGAATATTTCTCATTTCACTACTTTTGATTGTACAGAAAATCGGACGAGTGTACATATCTAACGGATATTTCTATTCGAAAAGAGTTGCCGCACGACGAATAAAGAACCGGTGCTGAATTTCAGCACCGGTTCGCTTTGATGTCGGCTGACTGCCGATTGGTCCGTTATATGTCCGGAAAAATGAATGCGCCGCTGCTAGGCTTTTTTTCCGCGGATCGGATCGTCTTTCTGCTCATCAAACGAAACGTTCATTTCGCCGCGCAGCTCGATTCCGTTTTCGAGGAAGTTCACCTTCATGTATTGGCAAAACGGCGCTTCGATTCTCCGTATCGCCACAAGCAGCGTTTCGGGAGATTCCCATGTAAAGGAGCCGGCCACCTGCTCCTCTTGCTCAAACAACGATGTCCGCCCAATATGCCAGCTTTGCCGCCCCAAATGGATGCGATATTCACCGCGCGAGCGCCAAATGCCGAGAACAGCCTCATCCCCGTCGAATTCCATGGAGAAGCCGGTTAATCCAATCCCGTTCGCTTCAAGATTATAGCGCTGCCCGTTTACCGCCGCTTCCATCTCGGAGCTCGGCTGGTTTTGCGGCGGATCCAGACGAAGCTCCTGAAGGCGGCGCTTCAACTCCCCGGCCAAAGGGTCCGCCTCTTCGCCAGGCTCTCGAAATCCGGCAAGGAGATGCTCCCATACCCCGTTCAAGACGCTTTGCATATCCCCAGTTCCGGACGTCATGGCAATAACCGCATCCTGCTCCGGCAGGACGATGCAAAATTGTCCAAACGCCCCGTCCCCCCGATACACTCCGTGACGGCAGCGCCAGAATTGATACCCATAGCCTTGCGCCCAATCGCTGTCTCCGCCGTCTCCGTTGGATATCTGCTTAGAGGTGGCCGTCTCGATCCATCCTTCCTCAAGCAGCCGCTGACCGCGCCAGGTGCCCCTTTGCAAATACAATTGCCCGAATTTCGCGATATCCTCGGTCGTTATTTTTAACCCATACGCTCCCGCATTGATGCCCCGCGGACAAGTTTCCCACGTCGGCTGGCCGATTTCGAGCGGCCCGAACAGCCGGCGCCGCAGAAACTCCAGCAGGGTTTGGCCGGTAATCTTTTGCAGTATGGCCGACAGCATATATGTAGCTCCATTGTTGTAGAGGAAAAAGGTCCCCGGTTCATGCTCCACAGGCTGCTGCAAAAAGGCCTTAACCCAATTGCCGTCCTTAGCCGGGTGCATGGCGTCCATGGTATCTTTGGCGTGCCCGGTCCCCATCATCAGCAAATGCCGGACTTCCATGGCTTCCAGATGTGGCGATAGTTCGTCAGGCAGATCATCCGGGAAAAACGAAATCACCCGATCCTCCGCGGACAGCAAACCTTCCTGAACGGCCATGCCGATGGCGGTTGACGTAAAGCTCTTGCTGAGCGAAAACAGCATGTGCGGCAGTTCGGGACCATAAGGCTTCCACCAGCCCTCCGCAGCCACTTGCCCATGGCGCAGCAGCATAAAGCTGTGCAGTTCGACTGAATGCGCTTTCAAATGATCCAAAAACCCAATGCCGTTTTGAGCCGAAATTCCCAGCTCCCCGAGGCTTGTTCTTGGCAGCGATGTTTCAGCGTTTATTGCCATTTCCAGCTCTCTCCCTTCGTTCGATCCATGAGATCGTGAACCAATTACCATTATACCTTCCCTGGGAAAAAAAGAAATGAACGCGGCTTGAATACTTTTGGAAGATATGAGCGGCATGTCGGGGGATTGACAACGAAATTCAACTCGTATATCTTTGTTGTACATACAAAATAGAAATATGCAATTCCATGCTTGTTTATAGAAAGGAGATTCATAAGATGACCACGAAAACGAATCCGGATCTATCGTCCCCGTCGCCGGAACGCGACGATTCATTTCTGCGTACGTGCATGTATTTTACGACGAATCGGTTAAGCCGGGCTATCACGCGTCTGGCCGACGAGGCTTTTGCCACGACAGGGCTGGCTCCCGCTTACGGTTACTTGCTTCGCCTTGTGATCGCAATACCAGGCATCACGCAAAAAGAGCTTTCGGAGAAGCTCTACATTACCCCCTCCACTTTGACCCGGTTCATCGACAAGCTTGAGGGCAAAGGCCTGGTCGAGCGGCAAGTCAGCGGGAAGACCGTATTGGTCTATCCTACCGGCAAAGGCAAAGAAATGGACTCTTCCCTGCGGCAGGCGTCCAAAACGCTGAAGGAGAGTTACCAAGGCTTGCTGGGAAAAGAGTTTGCCGAGATGTTAGTGCAGAATGAGGAGATGGCAAGCGAACAATTGGAGAGATAACAACGCGTTTGTTTCGCTCTATTTTTTTGTATGTACAACAAAAATATAAATATAAAGAGGATAGGAGAATCAACCATGAGCGAAATAAATACGCCCCCTAATGAAGTGCGGTCAAAATCACGTTTTTACTACGGATGGATCGTTGTTTTGCTTACCTTTGCCACTTTGCTGGTTTCGGCGGGAATCCGCTCGCTGCCGAGCATTTTGCTCGTCCCCTTCCAGGATGAGTTCGGATGGAGCCGGGGAAGCATTTCCAGCGTAATTTCGCTGGGCATTTTTCTGTACGGCCTGACAGGCCCTTTTTCGGCGGCCCTGCTGCTGAGGTTCGGCTTCCGCAAAGTCATCGTCGTTTCGCTTGCCATACTTGGGCTTGGTCTTGCCCTTACCCCGCTTATCCACGCTTTATGGCAATTTGAATTGCTGTGGGGGCTCGTTTCGGGCCTTGCGACCGGCATGATGGCCAACGTGCTTGGCGTTACGGTCAGCAACCAGTGGTTCGTCAAACGCCGGGGGCTGATTGTCGGGATTTTAACGGCCAGCGCCGCCACCGGCCAGCTGCTGTTCCTTCCCCTCTTCGCCAAAATCACAACCGATTTCGGCTGGAGATACGCCGTTTATATCGCGGTAGGCAGCATCGCGGTCGTTTTGATCGCCGTCGCGATCTGGATGCGCAACCACCCTTATGATGTGGGGGCGGCGCCTTATGGCTCAACCGAAATGGTGAAGCCGACCGCTTTTCGCGGGAATATATTTCTTACCCCTCTGAAAAATTTGCGGTTTGCCATGAAACACCCTACGTTTTGGCTGCTTGCGGGGACCTTCTTCTTTTGCGGCTTCTCTACGAATGGACTGATCGGTACGCATCTGATTGCCGCATGCGGCGACCACGGCATGCTGGAGGTTGCGGCTGCCGGGCTGCTCGCGATGATGGGATTGTTCGATTTATTTGGCACCACGATTTCCGGGTGGCTCTCCGACCGTTTTGACAGCCGTAAGCTGCTGTTCTGGTATTATGGGCTCCGCGGTTTGTCCCTGCTGTTCCTGCCCTACGCGCTGAACACCGCCGAACCTTCCATGCTCGTGGTCTTTTCCGTGTTTTACGGTCTCGATTGGATCGCTACGGTCCCGCCGACGGCTAAACTCGCCGCCGAAACGTTCGGCAAAGAAAAATCCGGCATGATTTTCGGCTGGATCGTCGTCGCCCACCAGCTTGGCGCCTCCACCGCCGCTTACGGCGCCGGCGTCATGCGCGACTGGCTCGGCAGCTATTCGGAGGCCTTTGTTATCGCCGGATTCATCTGCTTCGTGGCGGCCATGCTGGCCCTGCGGATCAAAAGAAACCAGGCCGGCGAGGTTCAAACGGCGGCTTGAACACTCAAAAAGCCCGCGCCAAAGCGCGGGCTTTTGTATTGTTATCGGCTGCGAACTTTAATTCTGGTCGGCCAATCGCCACCAGGCCAAGGTGCCTGCCAAGCCGACAAGGCCCATCACAAGCGGAATAGCATAGCTTAGTCCACCAAGTGGAAATATAGCGGCAGCGCTTGATTTAAGCTGCAAAGCCGGAATGGACCAGGGCAAAAAAGGGCCGAAACGAGTTGGTCCCACGATCAAAGCGATCATCAAGGTGGTAAAAGCAAACGAGATCGGAACCAAATATCCGCGCGACACGCTTGCGAGGAAAGCGACCGGTGCGCATAACAACAAATGAATAACGGCGAGAATCAAAAATTGTACAAAATAACGCTGTGCCAGCACTGCCGAGAATCCCGGGATACCGGCGATAAATCCAATCAACAGAGTGAACCCGAAGCTGATCAGCGTGATAACCAGGCACCAGAAAAAGATGGATAAGCCTTTTGCCGTCACGATTTTGCTTCTCGATACCGGGATCGCCAGCAGATCCTTTAAGGTACGATCCATATACTCGCGGCCAAACATCCAGCCGGTCACCGCCCCAAAGCCGACGATGCCCAGAACGGTAGCAAACATGAACGAAACATTTCCCAAATAAGCCGGCCGATCCCCTTCTCCCGCACGCACGGCTGTCACAAAAACGAAGAATACCAGCGTTGCCCACAAAACCGGGGAGCAACGGAGTTTATAACTTTCAACGCGTAGGGCTGCCCAAAACACTTTCATAAATTGTCCCCTCCACTCGCCCCGATGGTTTTTAAAAAATAGGATTCAAGCTCTTCTTCTTCCACGTTCAATGAGAAAAGCGGGATATCTTCCCTTACGAGCAGTTTGGCTACCGTCTCCGGATGCCGAACGGCCTCCTCATCTTTCATCACAAGCTTTCCGCTTTTGGACAGCTGCGCAAGGTATCCTTTGTTCAGCAAAACGGACATGGCGCCCGAAGCTTTATTCCCGGCATCGATGCACAAGCGTTTCCGGCGGATGCGTTCAAACTCCTGGGCCGTGATTTCCTGAAGCAGAACCCCCTTATGGATAATCCCGATCCTCGTAGCAAGCTTCGATATTTCCTCCAGGATATGGCTTGAAATGAACACGGTAACTCCGTAACTTGCCGCAAGGTTCTTTAGCAATTCCCTGATTTCCACGATTCCGGCCGGATCCAGCGCATTGGTAGGTTCATCCAGAATAAGAATATCGGGATGATGAATAAGCGCCTTGGCCAACCCCAACTTCTGCGCATTGCCCAAGGAAAGATGTTTGGCTTTCGTGCCGGCGAAGGCGGTTAAGCTGATCATATCCATCACTTCGTCTCCCGCCTTTAACCAATTCGAAATGCCCCTCAGCTTGGCAAACAGCTTCAGATTGTCTCTGACGGTGAAATTCGGATATGCAAAGGGCATCTCAACCATATAACCTACCCGCTTCCACACTTCCTCTTCACCGCCCGACAGACGTTTTCCGCATATATATACGTCTCCGGAAGTTGGCTTGATCATGCCGAGCAGGGTGCGAATCGTCGTTGTTTTGCCTGCTCCGTTCAACCCCAGAAAACCATAGACTTCCCCCTTGTTCACCGATAGCGAAACATCGTCGAGGATCGTTTTGTCTCCGTATCTTTTGGTCAAATGCTCAGTTCTGATCATTTCTTGAAGCATGCTGGACTCCTCCTTTATTTCGACTAACTTAACGTTCGTTAAGTCAAATTGACAAAAAAATTGCGGTCTACCCGGCCCACAATTGATCGTAAAAATCGGCGATATGCTCCGCTTCCGCCAGAGCCAAGGTATTGCCATTTATCATTTGTTGAACGATGAGAACAATGATATGAGACAAAAACTGGGAAGCCGCCATCGAAAAATCCATTTGACGGACCTTTCCTATGGCAAACTGCTCCTGTAAATAAACAGCCATAGCCTCAAACGGCCGCTTGGTCATTTCATCCAGCACATCATTTTGTTCCTTCCCAAGCAGTTTCCGTTCCCGAAATAGAATCTGGAAATATTCCCGATCTTTTAAACTCCGTTCGTTAATTCCCCGAATCAAAGCCAGCAGCACGCCCCGCAAGGAATTGCCGGCATGGAACGTTTCCGCGAAAAACCCGACGAAACTGTCCATTCTTTCCTCCTGCGTTTGCTGCAAGACGGCTTTTAGAATCTCAAGTTTGCCTCCCGGAAAATAATGATAGGTTAATGCCTCTGTCATGCCGATTTCTTTATTTAATTCCCGCATGGATGTGGCATGGTATCCGTTTTCGGCGAACAAACGCTTGGCGGTGTCAAGAATTTGCTGTTTCCTTTCCGCAGCCTGCATATCGCGGCTGGTCATTCTTTTGGGATTACCCGATTGAGCCATACAAATAGCGCTCCTTTTCCACTAAACGATCGTTGAACAAATGATAGCTCGTTATTTCTCCGAAGTCAAATTTTATGTTGCGTATTTCATAACATGTACTAATTGTCTGCTCCGGTCAACGATGTCCCCAAAAACCGCATCCCTCCGACACTGAAAATAGCGGTCCTTCGTATTATCAGGTTAGCCAGAATTTCTGGTTGGCCTTTTTTTATGGTCGTTTTACGATGGAAGTGGCCGGGAGAACGTAG
>NZ_JBKFGG010000057.1:0-13362 GCF_056171975.1 Paenibacillus terrisolis
ATGTAAACACGCGAAAAAATGAGCTAGCCTGCGATTGCAAAAATCTTGTAGGTCAGGACTCCGGAATTAGGGGGCCTAGCCGCAATTGCAGGAATTTGCCTCAAAAAAGCTTGTGGGTGACTAAAAACTGTATTTTTACATTTTTTTTGCCCGCGAAGGCGGGGGACTTGCCCGAATTCCAGCCATCGGCAATCCTCCATCCGCCAATATTTCCCATTTCAATTTCAATCACACTCGCTCATCCATCAACCTTATGCCCTCCATTCCACCCATCGAGGACACTCATTTTCCTATGAAAGACAATTTTGCTTTATTTTCATAAATTTTGTGAACTTGCGAAAAAAACCACCGATAACCGATGTTTATCGGTTATAAAAAAATCGTTGATATGCTATGATGAAAGCGTAACCAAAACGATGGCCAAAGAGCTGAAAAGGCCATGTTCACAAGGTAAAACGGTCGGGTTCATGGAGTGAAAAGAGGACGGCTTTACGATGTGAAAAGCTCATTTTCCGGGAGGGTGAAAGACATGTTTGAAGGATTCCTCGAAATGCAATCGGTGGTAACTCGGGTACAAGGGCGGCTGGAAATTGACGGGGACATGGAATACCGTAAAATCGAATTCGGTACCGAACGTTTCCTGCATACGCCGGAACCGGGGAATCGGCTCCGCAACGAGGATGAACCTCAGCAGCGTTTCTCGCTACGCAAATTCTGGATAAATTAAAAATTTTGTGCATCCGGGGTTCTTAGTCGAGATTAACAACTGTTCAGCATATAACGCCGTTTTTCATGGGGAATACTTCATGGAAAGCGGCTTTTTTCTTTTATTCCTTTTCCCGAGTCCGTACGGCGCGGCGTTTGTTCCACTATCAGACATCCCGGCTTTTTGCTACAATGAAATCAAGAAACCGGAACATAGTATATTCGCTCTATTGTTGATGAGAAGGAGAATCCGCCCATGAAAATACGCAAGGCGATTATTCCCGCCGCGGGGCTAGGCACGCGTTTTTTGCCGGCGACCAAGGCAATGCCTAAGGAAATGCTGCCAATTGTGGACAAACCGACGATTCAATACATCGTGGAAGAGGCGGTAGCTTCAGGGATCGAGGATATCATCATCGTAACGGGGAAAGGGAAGCGGGCAATAGAAGATCACTTTGACACGTCTTTCGAATTGGAATACAACCTTATGGAAAAAAGAAAGTTCCAACTTCTTGAAGAGGTTCGCAAATCATCGGAAATGGCGGATATTCACTATATTCGGCAAAAAGAGCCCAAAGGACTTGGGCATGCCATATGGTGTGCGCGCAAGTTTATCGGCGACGAACCGTTTGCCGTACTGCTCGGCGATGATATCGTCGAGTCGGAGGTCCCATGCTTAAAACAAATGATCCAAGTTTACGAAAAGCATAAAGCGTCCATCGTAGGGGTACAATCCGTGCCGTGGGATGAAGTTTCCCGATATGGTATCGTTGATCCCGCCCCTATCGAGGATCGCGTTTTTCTGGCCAAGCAATTGGTGGAAAAGCCTGAAACGGCAAAAGCTCCGTCGAATCTGGCCATTATGGGGAGGTATATTTTGACCCCGGCGATTTTTGGCATCCTGGAGGATCAGCGCGTGGGTGTGAACGGGGAGATTCAACTGACGGACGCGATTTCGCGACTTGGGGAGACCGAACGGGTTCTCGCTTATAATTTTGAAGGGATCCGTCACGACGTTGGCGAGAAAATGGGTTTTATTCAAACGACAATTCATTATGCGCTGCACAATCCCGAACTAAAGGATGGTCTGCTCCGGTACATGGCGGACATGCTTGAGAACAGTGATTATCGAAAAAACGTACGTTGATTTCTTGAATGTAAAACAAAACTCGATATAAGAAAGTCGGTCTCTTTACTGGAAGAGGCCGATTTTTTTGCATATATATAAAAATCCGATGCGCAATTCGGCTAAACATGGTTGTCGATCCTGCATATATTGATCAAGAGACACATGGAAAACCCGTAAACAAAGGTTAGGGAGGCTGCACGGCATGAAAATAACTCCATTAAAGCTCGAGGGGGCTAAATTACTAGAACCGGTTGTGCATGGAGACGCGAGAGGTTTTTTTATGGAGAGTTATAATGAAGCTGTGCTTCAGGATCAGGGTATATATAATCATTTTGTGCAGGACAATCAATCCTTGTCGGCTGAACCGGGAGTGCTGAGGGGACTGCATTATCAATTGAATCCAAAGGCTCAAACGAAGCTGGTCCGCGTTCTGTCCGGGGCGATTTACGACGTGATATTGGATGTGCGCCGCCATTCGCCGACTTTTGGGTCTTGGACCGGGGTTATTCTGAGTGAGCACAATAAACGCCAACTGCTGGTACCTGCGGGATTCGCGCATGGTTTTTGTACGCTTTCGCCAAACACCCAAGTTTTGTACAAAGTGGACGAATACTACTCTCCGGAACACGACCGTGGCATATTATGGAATGATCCGGCCCTTGACATCGAGTGGCCGGTGAGCAATCCGCAGCTCTCGGACAAGGACCTGCACCATCCGATACTCGCGAAAGCGGAACTGAATTTCGACTAGGAGGACTTTTTCATGAAACTGCTTGTAACAGGCGGCGCCGGCTTTATCGGCAGCAATTTCATATTATATATGCGGAGGCAGCACCCGGACTATGAAATCGTCAACGTGGATGCCCTGACCTACGCGGGAAATCTGGAAAACCTGAAAGATCTGGAGAAATATTCTCGCTACCGCTTCTTCAAAGCGGATATTACGGATGCGGCGGCCATGGATGAGTTGATCGGCCAAAACGTTGATGTCATTGTTAACTTTGCGGCGGAATCCCATGTGGACCGGAGCATTATGGAGCCTGAACGGTTTGTGAGAACGAATGTGATCGGAACACAGGTGCTTTTGGACGCGGCGCGACAACATCGGATTGATAAATTTGTACAGGTTTCTACGGACGAGGTTTACGGAACGCTGGGGGAAACCGGGCTGTTCAACGAAACGACGCCGCTGGCTCCCAACAGCCCGTATTCCGCCAGCAAGGCAGGCGCAGATTTATTGGTTCGTGCCTACCATGAAACCTACGGTTTGCCGGTCAATATCACCCGCTGTTCGAATAACTATGGGCCGTTTCAATTTCCGGAAAAATTGATTCCGCTCATGATTTCCAGAGCTTTGGCGGATGAACCGCTGCCTCTTTACGGAGACGGCATGAATGTGCGCGATTGGCTCTATGTTGAAGACCATTGCAGCGCAATCGATCTGGTAATCCATCAGGGAAAAGCCGGTGAGGTTTACAACATTGGCGGGAACAACGAATGGACCAATTTATATATCGTGCGGACGATTCTGAAGCGGCTTGGCAAACCGGAGTCCTTGATAAACTTCGTTCAAGATCGCCCTGGTCATGACCGAAGATATGCGATCGATCCTGCGAAAACCCGGAGGGAGCTGGGCTGGACGCCGAAGTATTCCTTTGAGACCGGAATAGAGGAGACCATCCGCTGGTACTTGGATCATATGGAATGGTGGACCCGAATTCAGAGCGGGGTCTACCGAGAGTATTACGCAAAACAGTACGGCGAGCGGCTTGGTGATTTCGCATGAAGGTTTGGGTAACAGGAGCTAAAGGACAGCTTGGGAAGGATATTGTCCGGCTTTTGCAGCGGGAAGGTCATGATGCGCTGGCGAGTGACCGGGACACGCTCGATATTATCGATTTGGACGGATGTTTAAAAGGGGTGCAAGCGTATAAACCGGATGTGGTCATCCACTGTGCGGCATATACGGCTGTGGACAAAGCCGAGACGGATCTTGACGCGGCTTACGCCATCAATGTGAACGGGACAAGAAACATGGTTCTTGCGGCGGAGCGGGTAGGGGCCAAGTTTTGCTATATCAGCACGGACTACGTGTTTGACGGTACCTCTGACCTTCCTTACCGGGAGCATGATGATACTCGTCCCCAAAGCGTATACGGAAAGACGAAACGGGCCGGCGAATCTATCGTCCAAAACCTGTCTTCCGCTTTTTTTATCGTACGCACTTCGTGGGTATACGGCATTCACGGCCAGAATTTCGTTAAGACCATGCTGAGGCTTGCACAGGAGCAGCCGGTCATTCAGGTGGTTAATGATCAAAAGGGCTGTCCGACTTACACCGTTGATTTAGCGGGATTTTTGCTGGAATTGATTAAGACGGAAAAATATGGCGTATATCATGCATCCAATACAGGGGAATGTACATGGTTCGAGTTTGCCCAAGCGATTTTTACCGAAGCCGATCGGTTGTCCGGCCAAACAACGACGACAGTGATTAAACCCTGCGGAACGGAGGATTATCCCCGCCCGGCAGCGCGCCCGCGTAATTCGGTGATGGACCACCTTGGGATCCGCACGAACGGATTCAAGGACTTGCGGCCGTGGCGGGAAGGGTTGAAGGCGTTTCTGCAGGAAGCGGCGGATAGCGAAAAAAGCTGAAAATATTTTGTGGTTTCCTCCATATAATCTTTCTATCTCTCTATGGTATAATGTCGACAATTGTCGATAGAGTACACGGATAGAAGGAAGTTATTCTCATATGAGTCAGAAAATCTTGTATCGCCTCGCCGCCTTGCTGGGGGCGCTTCTTATTGCGCTTGTGAGCCTTCCCGGCAAAGAAGCCGACGAGCCGGAGCAGGGCTTCACCGCCCATCGGATGGTAGCGCATGCCCTCGGCGGGATTCACGGCGTAACCTACACGAACAGCTATGAAGCTCTAGTCGCCAGCTATGAAAAAGGTTTTCGCGTTTTCGAAGTGGATCTTCTGCTCAGCAGCGACGGTCAGCTGATTGCCCGTCACGAGTGGAGCGAGAGCCTGACTGAAAAGCTCGGAGAACAAGACGAACTGGGGCCGGATCGACAGGCTGCCGTTCTTTCCTATGACGAGTTTAAAGCGGCGAAAATCGAGGGACAATACGAACCCCTGAGCTGGGATGATCTCATGGATCTGATGGAGTTTTATCCCGATATGTATCTCATTACGGATACGAAGCAAACCAAACCGGAGGAAATCCAGCAGATTTTCACCAAAATCGTGGACGGAGCCAAGGCGAAGGATCCGGCTCTGCTCGAACGTATCGTGCCGCAAATCTACAATCGTCCGATGTGGGACCCGGTTCAAGCTATTTATCCGTTCAAATCGGTGATTTTTACGCTGTATCAAACCCAGGATTCGGATGAGCAGGTCATTCGCTTTGCTCAAGAGAAGGGCATTTCCGCGGTGACGATGTCCGACACCCGGGCGAACAAGAATTTGATCGGCAAGCTGAACGATCTTGGCATTCCCTCTTATATTCACACCATTAACGATCCGAAGGTGCTGATGAAATTCAAGAGAATGGGAGCCTTTGGCTTCTATACCGACTTTTTGACGGAAGACGATGCCTCCCGGACGGGATTGCTCGGTTATTTTGGCTTGTAGGCCATGTTGCATTAGCACAGTTATATAAGTTGAACCCATGAAAAAATAACTTGGCATGAGGGTGAAATGTTCTGGCAGAAGCTAAAAGCTTTCTGAAAGAAAGCTGCATCGGAAGCATAGGCTTCGTTCGCCTTTGTGACCGGATTTCTACTCCATTTGAATGTAATCAATCCAAGAAATCCGGGAACAACAGCGATCGAAAGAATATTTCACACGGCTGCCGTTATACGTATTCAATCTTTGGTTCAATTTATAGAATAGAATCGTTTGTGAAAAGGTACGTCCTTTCGGGTAAAAGACGTATCTTTTTGTTCGTATGAAAGGCGAACATTGACAGGGTATTCCCGGTAACATAGACTAGAAATAAGCAAAAAGAGGACGAAGATTATCCTCGAAATAGAGGTTGGTCGAGAGAAGACGGGGCTGAGCGAAAATGCCCCGTTTTTCGCGGGTTAGTGCGGATTTTGAGCTTTCCGGCATGCCTGCTTGGACGGTGTCGCCGCTGCTCGTTTACTCGGGCTTAAGTAATAGGTTCGTGGAGGAATCAACTTGAAGCAAATGATAAAGTCCTGGCGCCATGTTTTTAAATTGGATCCCGACCGGTTCTTGGATGACGCTTCTCTTGAAGCCGTGTGCTTATCGGGCACGGATGCCATTATGATCGGGGGATCCAGCGGAGTTACTTACGAGAATACCCTGGATTTATTGGAACGGATCCGAGAATTTCGTGTTCCCTGCGTCCTTGAGGTCTCCAGCCTGGAGGCCGTCGTTCCGGGCTTCGATTTTTATCTGATTCCGTTGGTGCTAAACGCCGGGCATCCCGACTGGATCATAGGCCAGCATGTAAACGCCATTGAGGCTTTCGGAGATTTGATTCCGTGGGAACTTCTGGTTCCGGAGGGGTATATCGTTTTGAATCCCGAAGCGACGGTGGCCAAAGTAACGCAAATCGAAGAATCGCCGGATTCTTCAAGAGCCGTCGCATTCGCTCGCCTAGCCGAGCAACTGCTGCAACTGCCGATCGTTTATTTGGAATACAGCGGCAGTTTCGGCGATATGGAGCTTGTGGCTTCGGTGCGGAGAAAGCTGGATAACGCCCGTCTGTTTTACGGCGGAGGCATCACCGATGCGGCTTCTGCCAGACAGGCTGCGGCCGCGTGTGACACGGTAATTGTGGGCAATGCGGTGTACAGCGGCATTGAACAAGCTTTGGAAACCGTGCACGCGGTAAAGGGTTGACTTAATTTTTCGAAAGGAGCATTTCATATGCAACCTGTTAATATACAAGAGGCGGTCAGCCGTCTCAATCCCCAGCAGCGTCAGGCCGTTGAAGCGACGGAGGGTCCGCTGCTGATCATGGCCGGTGCGGGCTCGGGCAAAACGCGCGTGCTCACGCACCGCATCGCTTACCTGATCGCAACGCGCAAAGCACCGCCGTGGGCGATCCTCGCGATTACGTTTACCAACAAAGCCGCGCGCGAAATGCAAGACCGGGTATCCCGGCTCGTTGGCGGCTCCGAGGGAAGAGACATCTGGGTGTCGACGTTTCACTCGATGTGCGTCCGCATTTTGCGCCGCGATATCGAACGTATCGGCTTTACCTCCAACTTTTCGATCCTGGACTCTACGGATCAGCTGTCCGTTATCCGCAACTGCATGAAAGATTTGAACATCGACACGAAAAAGTTTGAGCCGAAGGCGGTTCAAGCGATGATCAGTGCGGCGAAGAACGAACTCGTCACGCCGCAGCAGTATGAGCAAAAAGTCGGCGATTATTTCGAAGGGCTCGTGGCCAAGATTTATCCCATGTACCAAAAGCGGCTGCGCAGCAACAACTCGCTGGATTTTGACGACCTGATCATGAAAACGATCGAGCTGTTCAAGGAAACGCCGGAAGTGCTTGACTTCTACCAAAAAAAATTCCAATACGTCCATGTGGACGAATATCAGGATACGAACCGGGCGCAGTACATGCTCTGCCGCATGCTGGCGGACAAGCATCACCGCATCTGCGTGGTCGGGGACAGCGACCAATCGATTTACCGCTGGCGCGGGGCGGATATCAGCAATATTCTGAATTTCGAGAAGGATTATCCCGAAGCGCGCACGATTCTGCTCGAACAAAATTACCGCTCCACCTCAACGATTCTGAACGCGGCGAACGAAGTCATCGGCCGCAACACGGGGCGCAAGCCGAAGAAGCTGTGGACCGACAAAGGGGACGGGGAGAAGATCAAGGTTTATCGTGCCGATTCGGAGCATGACGAAGGTTATTTTGTTACGTCGGAGATCCACGGCAGTGTTAAAAAAGGGCTGGCGTACCGCGATCACGCTATTTTATACCGGACCAACGCTCAGTCGCGGGTGATCGAGGAAATTCTGATTAAATCGGATATTCCTTATCAAATCGTCGGCGGAATCAAGTTTTATGACCGTAAGGAAATCAAGGACCTGCTGGCTTATTTGCGCCTGCTGTCCAATCCCGATGACGACATTAGCCTAACGCGTGTCATAAACGTCCCGAAACGGGGTCTCGGCGATACGACGGTTGGCAAACTGGCGGCTGCGGCCGCTGAGCGCGGAACATCCATTTACCGGGTGCTTCAGACGGTGGATGATCTGGGATTTGCCGGACGGACGCGCAATGCGCTGGTGGAGTTTTTCGATATGATTGTCGGATTGCATCAAATGGTGGAATACCTGTCGGTGACCGAATTGACCGAGAAGTTATTGGAAATGACTCAATACCGGCTCGAGCTTCAGAATGAAAACACGATCGAATCGCGGTCCCGTCTGGAAAATATCGATGAGTTTCTGTCTGTAACGATGGAATTTGAGAACAATAATGAGGACAAGTCGCTGGTATCGTTCCTGACTGACCTGGCCCTCATTGCGGATATTGATTCCATGAATGACAATGAGGGTGATCAGCAGCTGCAGGACGCCGTCGTGCTGATGACCATGCATAGCGCCAAAGGCTTGGAGTTCCCGGTTGTCTTTATTGTCGGCATGGAGGAAGGCGTGTTTCCGCACAGCCGTACGTTTTTGGATAACGAGGAAATGGAGGAGGAACGCCGGCTGGCTTACGTTGGGATTACTCGGGCCGAGCAGAAGCTTTTCCTTTCTTGCGCGCAGATGCGCACCTTGTTCGGGCGAACGACGGCGAATCCGCCTTCGCGCTTTCTGGACGAGATTCCGGAGGAGCTCAAGGAAGATACGAACCTCCCGCGCGACCGGTACCGCCGTGGGGCCGGGGTTGGCGGCGCCTATAGCGGCCGCGGCTTCGGCAACGGCAACGGCGGCGGGGGCAACTTCGGCCACCGTCCGGCGGCCGAAAGCCCGGCGGCGCGGTCCGCGGCGCCAACCGGCGGGCGCGTGACCGTGACGACCGGCGTGCCGGGGGCGCCCGCGGCCAAGCCTGCGGCAAGTCCCGGCGATTTTGCCGCCGGGGACAAGGTCTCGCACGGCAAGTGGGGCGTCGGCACGATCGTGTCCATTAAGGGTTCCGGCAACGATACGGAGCTGCAGATCGCTTTTCCGGCGCCGGTTGGCGTAAAACGTCTGCTTGCCGGATTCGCGCCGATCACGAAGGTGACGGAGGGCGATTGACATAGCGGTTCGTCCGGAATTTTTTGCTGCCTGACGATCGTTCGTTTTGATTCCCATATTTGAATTGTGCGGAGCCGGCTTGAGTTGACTCCGCACTTACATATCTAAGGAGGGTTGTCCCTGCATGGATGACGTGATGCAAAAAATGGAGAGGCTTGTCGAGGAACTGAACAAGTACGCCTATCACTATTACACCCTGGATCAGCCTCTGGTGAGCGACAAAGAGTATGACGCGCTATACGATGAACTGGCCGCGCTGGAGACGGAAACGGGAGTGATCCTGCACGACTCGCCTACGGTGCGTGTAGGGGGCGAACTTCTTCAGGGTTTCAAGCCGCATCGCCATCTGGCGCCGTTATGGAGCCTTGATAAGGCTCAAAACGAAGAGCAGCTTCAGAATTGGAACAACCGCGTGCTTAAGTTGATCACCGATTATAACGGCAGAAATCCGGATAATCCTTTGCCGGAGCCCACGTATGTCGTCGAATTGAAATACGATGGGCTGACGCTGAACCTGACCTATACGGACGGGAAGCTGGTTCAAGCGTCGACCCGCGGCAACGGCGTTGTTGGCGAGGGCATTCTCGCGCAGGTAAAGACGATCAAATCCGTACCGCTGAGCATTAACTTCCGCAGAGGGACAATCGAAGTGCAGGGGGAGGGGATCATGAATTTGTCCGTGCTCGCCAAATATAACGAAACGGCGGCCGAGCCGCTGAAAAACGCCCGAAATGCCGCGGCCGGGGCTCTTCGCAACTTGAACCCGCGCACGACGGCGGAACGGAATTTGAGCGCCTTTTTCTATAATGTCGGATACTCGGATGGCCTCCGGTTTGAAGATCACCGCGAGATGGTGGGCTTCCTCAAGGAGAATCGGTTTAAAGTCAATCCGTACGTCACCTACCACGACAGCTTCGATCAAGTGATGCAAGAACTGAAGCTCATCGAGGAACGTCGTCCCGATCTCGATTACCTGATTGATGGAGCGGTCATCAAAATCGTCGATATGCGTACGCGCGAAGCGCTGGGCTATACGGACAAATTTCCGCGCTGGGCCGTCGCTTTCAAGTTTGAAGCCGAGGAGACCACGACCGTGCTGGAATCCGTCGTTTGGAATGTGGGCCGCACCGGCAAAATTACCCCGCTCGCCAAAGTCGAACCGGTGGAGCTTGCCGGCGTCACAGTGCAGAACTGCACGCTTAACAACGTAGGCGACATCGAGCGCAAAAACCTGAAATTCGCCCTCGGCACCCGGGTATTCATTCGCCGCTCCAACGATGTCATTCCGGAAATCCTCGGAAAGGTGACGGAGGAGCAGGATGGAGGGGAGATCGTCTATCCCGAGGTCTGCCCGGCTTGCGGCACGCCGCTGGAGCAGCGCGGGGCGCATCTCTTCTGCAACAATCGGCTGGATTGCAAACCGCAAATCGTTGCGCGCATTACGCATTTTGCATCGCGCGACGCCATGGACATCGAGACTTTCAGCGAAAAAACGGCCGAACAGCTGCATGATGAGCTGAATGTTCGCGAGCCTGCCGAACTTTATACCTTGACGTTCGACGATTTGATCAAGCTGGACCGTTTTGGAGAAAAGAAAGCCAACAATCTGCTTGATGCGATTGAGCAGAGCAAAGGGCGCGATCTGGCCTCTTTCTTGTTTGCCCTCGGCATTCCGAACACCGGGAAATCGACAACCAAAGCGCTTGCCGATCATTTCCGCGACCTATCGGCGGTAATGAACGCAACCGTGGAAGAGTTGACGGAGCTGCAGGATATAGGCGGCATCGTTGCGGAGAGCATCGTGTCCTTTTTTGCGGATCCTTTTCAGCAGGCAGGCATCAACAAAATGCTTGAACTTGGCGTGGACCCTCTGGCCCCCGATAAGCCGGATGAACCTGTAGCGGATTCGTTTTTCTCCGGCAAAACGGTTGTCCTGACCGGTACGCTGCAGCAGCTTAGCCGCGATGAGGCTACGGAACGTCTGGAAGCGCTCGGAGCCAAAGTGACCGGCAGCGTGTCGAAGAAAACCGACCTTGTCATCGCCGGCGAAAAGGCCGGAAGCAAGCTTGCCAAAGCTCAAGCTTTGGGTATTCCCGTGATCGAGGACGAAGACGAGTTAATCAGGCTGCTTAACGGAAATGAATAAGCGTTAGTGAGTTGTCCCCGACCTTCAAATCGAAGGACGGGGATTTTTTACTTTTTAGATGGAAATAAAACGATCAATTGTAACTTTTAACCTTTTGAAAACGTACTTTTGCTAAAAGGCCCATACTCCCTTATTTACGATGGGTATTCACCCGACATTTGAGTAAACCGTCTATCCAATTGGCAAAAATCTACTTAATATGAAACTTTTATCTGAGTCTATTAGTATATTAATAGAGATACATATTAAATATTTGGAGGATACGATGCATAATAAAAAGTTAAACATGGTCTTGCTCGGAGCTGTAATGAGCGGGCTGCTTGTTTCAGGATGCTCTTCGGGGCCGGCAAAAGATTCGGAGCAGCAGCCGGCCACATTGAAGGTCATGTACTGGGATGAAGGAGGGTTTTACCAGCAATACGGGGATTTGTTTACGATGAAGAACCCTAACATCGACATCCAGGTAGTTAGTACGCAATCCATGTACAACAGCAATCCCGGAGAAACTAAGGATTATAACCAGTCATTTGATGAGTTTGTGGAGAAGGAGCAGCCGGATATCCTTTTGATGAATACGGATAACTTCGGGACCTATGCCTCCGACGGCAAATTGATGGAGCTGGATACGCTGGTTGAGCGGGACAAGTATAACCTTGATACCATTTATCCGGCATTAATCGAGCTTCTGAAGGACAAAGGGGAAGGCAAGCTTTACGGGTTGTCTCCTTCCTTCTACAGCACCGCCATTTACTATAACGCCGATCTCTTTGCAAAATATGGCGTGGAGCTCCCTCATGACGGTATGACCTGGCAAGACATTGTGGATTTGGCCAAAAGATTTCCGGTGGACGGAGACGAAAATTCCCGCATTTACGGTTTTGGTCAGCAGTATTCGATGAATCTTTCCAACTTGGGGCAAATGATAGCATCCACGGAAGGTTTGAGCGCGGTCAATCCGGACACTTTGAAGGTCACGGTTGATACGGATTCTTGGAAAAAGGCTTATCAGCTGGCTATTGACGCGTTGGATTCCAAAGCAGTCTACAATCCAAAGGATAACGCCTTCCAAGGCGGTACCATGGAAGAATATTATAAGAGCCAATTGTTCATGATGGGCCGGATCGCAATGACGACTGATGGCACATATCTTCTTCAAAATCTAAAGGATATCAAAAACAATTATAAAGACTTTAAACCGTTCCAAATCGGTATCGTAGCGGGACCGGTGGATCCGGCCGATCCGGGTAAGTCAAGAAGCATCTCTTTTAACGAAATTTTTGCAATCCGTGCCAACTCGCCGAATGCCGATGCAGCCTGGGAATTCATAAAATTTGTTAACGGGGAAGAATACGCCAAAGTTAAGTCAAGAACTTTAAATAACGGACTTATGTCCCGCATGGGAGTTTACAAAGATTACGAAGGCCAGGATTTAAGCGTTTTTTATAAGCTCCAGCCGAAGCTGAATGAAAACAGTGCGGTTAGCGACTCGAAAGTTCCAATTACCTTCTATCAGCAATACTCGCCGATTGGAGAACGGGAGCTCGCTTTGGTCGAAGAAAAGAAGAAGTCGATTGATGAAGCGCTGAAGACGATACAGGAAGAAGGTCAGGCCGCTTTGGATAAAGCGGTGAAAGAACAAGCAGAGGGCGGCTCAAGTTCAACGGATCAAAGCGCCGTCTCGTCGTCAGTTGGAACGAAATAGAACTTTTTGCAATTGTAAAAAGGCTAGCCCTTGAAAACGTGTTAATACGCGGAAGGGTTAGCCTTTTAATTTGGAAAAAGATTCATGTTGCAAAGCCACGGACAGCGTGATACATTACTACTTGTCGCTTCAAAAGACATCTTGCCGAAAGGCGCGAGAGATTGTCTAAAAAGAGGTTGACATGAATCGATGAATTTGGTAGCATAAATAACTGTCCGACAAAAGAAATTGAATGTCGAGCGCAAGCAAGTTCTTTGAAAACTGAACAAATGGAACACGTCAATGATTAAACGATTTTTATAATCGTCAGTAAGTAATGAGCTATGGCTCTTTCGAATAAGGTTTGACCTTTATTGGAGAGTTTGATCCTGGCTCAGGACGAACGCTGGCGGCGTGCCTAATACATGCAAGTCGAGCGGAGTTATCCCTTC
>NZ_JBKFGG010000058.1:0-9688 GCF_056171975.1 Paenibacillus terrisolis
CGCTCCTGAGGAAGAGAACGGGCAGTTCAAAGTGCCTGCCGTATTGGAGTAAAATCAGCCACTATTAAACGTTACATGAAGGACCAACCCGGATTGGCGCTTTTTGATTTGCGTTTACAGGAGATACATAACAAGCTCCACAGCAAGGAGTTGTCCGTAACCGATTTGGTCGGCGAAGCGTTTGCCGCCATTCAGGCGAGAGATGAGCGAATCGGAGCTTATTTGACGCTCAACGAAGAAGGGGCTCGCGCCGAGGCCGCACGCCTGGATAACAAGCTGGCGAGCGGAGAAAAGAAGGGGCTTTTGTTTGGTTTGCCGATCGGCATTAAAGACAACATGGTGACCGAAGGCTTGCGCACCACGTGCGCGAGCCAGTTTTTGTCCAACTTCGATCCGATTTACGATGCGACGGTGGTTTCGAAGCTGAAGCAGGCGGAGGCGGTAACGATCGGGAAGCTGAACATGGACGAGTTTGCCATGGGCGGCTCCAATGAGAATTCCAGCTTCCATCCGGTTCGCAATCCGTGGGATTTGAGCCGGGTTCCCGGCGGTTCGAGCGGCGGCTCTGCGGCTGCCGTGGCTGCGGGCGAAGCTTACTTCGCTTTAGGCTCGGACACGGGCGGATCGATCCGCCAGCCGGCGTCTTATTGCGGTGTCGTCGGGCTCAAACCGACCTATGGCCTCGTCTCGCGCTACGGTTTGGTTGCGTTTGCTTCGTCTTTGGATCAAATCGGCCCGATTACGAAAAACGTGGAGGACGCCGCTTACCTGTTGCAGGCCATCGCCGGGTATGACGAGAAGGATTCGACTTCGGCCGGCGTAGATATCCCGGATTATTTGAGCGCGCTCACCGGGGAAATCGAAGGCTTACGCATCGCCGTTCCCAAAGAATATTTGGAAGGACTCGATCCGCAGGTCAAATCCGCCGTGCTTGACGCTTTGCGCGTTCTGGAGAGCCTTGGCGCGGCGTGGGAAGAAGTTTCCCTGCCGCATACCGAATACGCGGTTGCGGCGTATTATTTGCTGGCTTCTTCCGAGGCGTCTTCGAATCTTTCGCGTTTTGACGGCGTTCGTTACGGAGTGCGCGCGGATCAATCCGGCAATCTGCTCGATTTGTACTTCGATTCGCGCAGCCAAGGCTTTGGCCCGGAAGTCAAACGGCGCATTATGCTCGGAACCTACGCGCTCAGTTCGGGTTACTACGACGCTTATTATTTGAAGGCTCAGAAGGTGCGGACGCTAATCAAACGGGATTTCGACCAAACCTTTGAAAAATATGACGTGATTGTCGGACCAACGGCGCCAACGACGGCGTTTCCGCTGGGCTCGCAGGTAGACGATCCGCTTACGATGTATCTGAACGATATCCTGACGATTCCGATCAACCTGGCCGGCGTGCCTGCGATCAGCGTGCCTTGCGGCCTGGCTGACGGTTTGCCGGTTGGGCTGCAAATCATCGGCAAGGCTTTCGACGAAAGTACGGTTCTCCGCGTGGCTCACGCTTTCGAGGCGCATACGGATCATCACAAACGGCGCCCGGCGCTGTAAGGTACCAACGGTTTATTACAGATTTTCAGGAGGATAGCCATGTCAACATCCAAATATGAAACGGTGATCGGGCTGGAAGTCCATGTGGAACTGCATACGAGATCGAAAATCTTTTGCGGCTGTTCCACCGAATTCGGCGCGCCGCCGAATAGCCATACCTGCCCGGTTTGCCTGGGTCACCCCGGCGTGCTTCCCGTGCTTAACCGCCAGGCGGTGGATTATGCCATGAAAGCGGCGATGGCGCTCAACTGCGAAATCGGCGACGTTAGCAAATTCGACCGAAAAAACTACTTTTATCCCGATTCACCCAAAGCCTATCAAATTTCTCAATACGATCAGCCGATTGGCTTAAACGGCTATATCGATATCGAGGTGGGCGGCCAAACGAAACGCATTGGCATTACCCGGCTGCATCTGGAAGAGGATGCGGGCAAACTGACGCATGTCGACGGCGGTTTCGCTTCGCTCGTGGATTTCAACCGCGTCGGTACGCCGCTCGTGGAAATCGTGTCGGAGCCGGATATTTCTTCGCCTGAAGAAGCGCGCGCTTACCTTGAGAAGCTGCGGGCCATCATGCAGTATTGCGATGTTTCCGACGTCAAAATGGAGGAAGGTTCGATGCGCTGCGACGCCAATATCAGCCTTCGTCCGGAAGGACAAAAGGAATTCGGCATCCGGGCCGAACTCAAGAACATGAACTCTTTCCGCGGCGTCGTCCGCGGCTTGGAGTATGAACAATACCGTCAGGCCGAAATTCTCGACGACGGCGGGAAAGTCGTTCAAGAAACGCGCCGCTGGGATGAAGCCCAAGGCAAGACGTTCTCCATGCGCGGCAAAGAAGAAGCTCATGATTACCGTTATTTCCCGGATCCCGATCTGGTGACGCTGCATATCGATCAGGCTTGGAAAGATCGGATTCGGCAATCGATTCCGGAACTGCCGGATGCCCGCAAAGCCCGGTACGCTTCGGAATACGGACTGCCTGAATACGATGCCGGGGTCATTACGTCCTCCAAACCTCTTGCCGATCTTTTTGAGAGCAGTCTCCAGCACACTTCGGATGCCAAAGCGGTATCCAATTGGATTATGGGCGACCTGTTAGGATATCTGAACAGCAACGGTTTGGAACTGGCGGGGGTTAAATTGACCGGTCAGGGTTTGGGCGAAATGATCGGTTTGATGGAAAAAGGAACGATCAGCTCTAAAATCGCCAAAACCGTGTTCAAAGAAATGCTGCAAAACGGCAAGCTGCCGCAGCAGATCGTTGAAGAACAAGGACTTGTGCAAATCAGCGACGAAGGGGCGATTCTGGCGATCATCAATGAAGTCATTGCGAATAACCCGGCTTCCGTCGAGGACTACAAGGCCGGCAAGGACAAAGCCATCGGTTTCCTGGTCGGACAAGTCATGAAACAGAGCAAAGGGAAAGCGAACCCTGCGCTGGCCAATAAGCTGCTTGTCGAAGCGCTGAAAGGCTAAAATGCGGGGTGCCGGAAGGGAGGTGCCGGGATGATCGAGCGATTGTCGCTTCAGGACCCGGATGTGGTGGAGCAGCTATGGAGCCTGCAGCATACGGCTTATCGCCTTGAGGCCGGACAGGTCGGATTAACGGAATATCCGCCTTTGCCGGATACGTTTGACTCCATCCGCAACAGCAGCGAGCAGTTTTACGGGGAGTTGAACGGTGAAGGAGATATTCTGGGGGCGATCGCCGTCATTTCCCCTTTCGCCGGAACGCTGGAAATTTCCCGGTTAATGGTGCATCCCGATTATCTCCGGCAAGGAATAGGGACCGCCTTGATTGAGTTTGTAACCCGCAGTCACCCGGATGTTAGGGTTTTTACGGTTACGGCTAGCACTTTGAACGATCCCGCGGTTGCGCTATACCGCCGGCATGGCTTTGAGCCTGCGCGGAAAGCGAATTCCACCGTCGGGGTGGAATTGACCATTTTCAGGCTGGAGCGATAGGGACAAGCCGCTGATCCGATGGAGCCAATATAAAAGCACACTTTAACTATTGCTCAAAGCAATAGTTAAAGTGTGTTTTTTTCCAATAGTCAGTATTGCTCGTTTGGAGGCGTGCTTGCTCCTCCGGACCAGTTCATACCACGTTACAGATATCCGCCATTTCGGTTATTATTAAGGAAAGGTGTCCCCACTTCATAGAATGAAGGAATACAGAGAGAAAGGGATGGGGAGATGACTCCGGAAATAACGCCCGCCCATTTGCCGGCGCCTCGCGACCGAACCAAAGGTTACAAACCCCGGCGCCGAAAGCGGAAATTTATCGCCTGTCTGCTGTCCGCCTTGTTCCCCGGTTTGGGCCATTTATATTTGAGTATGTTCAAAAAAGGCGTCGCCATCGTTTATTTCGTCATCATCGATGCCGCTGCACTGATCTATTTTTCCTCCGTTCGGATGGAGATCAATGTCCCGTTATTGATTTTGCTTGGTTTGCTGATTCCGGCCGCCTATTTTTACAGCATTTACAACGTTCTCCAATCCACCGATGCATTAAACACCAAGTTGAAAAGGGAAAATAACGACGAAGAGGTTCCATACACCGCTTCTTTAATGCCCGCTTCGGGAGTCAGGGAGGGAGTTCTTTCCGGAATTCTGCTCATTGGCGGAGGACTGCTGGTTTTTCTGTTCCGTCAAAAACCTGCGTGGTTTCAAGTCTTGATCCAGACCTCGGCGGCGTATATCGTGTCGGCGCTTCTTTTTGCCGTTGCGGTGTTTTTGATTTATCGGGAGGGGAAGCGTCGTTTTCTTCGAACCGGTCGGTTCACAGCTTCCACCGTGCTGCTCGGGATCGGATCCTTGTTGCTGGCTGATCAAATCACCGGCAAGGATAATATGCTGCTGCTTCTCAAATGGTGGCCATTGCTGCTTGTGGTTTGGGGAGCCGAGCATATATTGGTGCTGCTGTGGAACCGGCGACGTACGCTTCGGCCGGAGCGGCGTTTGCGTGTGGATGTAAGAGGGCTTCTTCTTTCCGTGTGCCTGGCCTTTTCCGTTTTTGCCGTTACGCAGCAGGATCATTATATGCATTTGTGGAACCGCGTCAGTCTGGACTTTTCGGCGGCGGGAGCCGACTTCGGCGCCCAAGAGGGTTATCGGGTCGAGAAGCCGTACCAGGAAATTCCTATTGATTTGGATACCGGTCAAATCATGATTGACGGAATTAATGGAGATATTGAAGTGAAAAAAGCTGAAATCGACCATGTCTCGATCGGGTCTATCGTATGGGTGGATCAGGTCGGGACGGAGGATGCCCGAAAAGTCGCGGCGGATACCTCGGTTCAGGTCACGGAAGGCAAAACGCTGGGGATTGCCGTGAAGGATCGGGTTTACGGCGAGTCGGGCAGACGGCATCCGCGCGTGGATTTGACGGTGATTTTGCCGGAGAACCGGTTTCTTGATCTGGATATTGCCACCTCAAGAGGAGCCATTGTCCTAACGGGCGTGCAGACGATGAAGCATGTCAAACTGCAGACCGGAAGCGGAAATCTTAGATTATGGGACATTGTTGGAGATGTTTCGGGCAAAACGCTGAACGGCGACGTGGAGTTGTATCGCATCTTCGGAAATGCCGACATCGATACCCAAGGCGGAAACATAAAGGGCAGGGGAGTAACCGGCGACGCGTCCTTGTCTACTTTGGTTGGTGATATTTCGCTGACCGACGCCGAGGGAGAAATCAAGGTGAATACAAAAAACGGAAATATCCGTGTCGATGGCGCGAACGCCGGACTTCAGGCGGAGTCGCTTAACGGAAAAATTCAAGTTTCGTCAACGCAAGTCGGCGGGAATTGGGATGTCTATACCGCCGTTGGAGAACTGGAGCTGGATATTCCGGAGTCGGGGGATTATAAGCTCGAGGGGTCCAGCGGGTATGGAGATATCTCTTCCGATCTGCCTTTTTTGGTGGAAAACAAGGAAATTAAAGGTTCCTCGGGAACCGGGGAGTTTCAAATCAAAGCGGACGGGAACAGCGATTTAATTGTGAATAAACGCTGAACACGTGAAAATCCGAATGATAAAGTCAACCGCTGGGTTTATACTGCGTTGACAAAAGTTTTATGATAACCGTACAATGAAAATGCAAGGGTTTTTAGTATGACTATTTATTTAGAATGAGCTTATTAAAGGCGGTGGGACCTATCATGTCAACGCGCGTACAGCATGCTTTAGACCAATTGAAGAATAACGGAGTCCGCATTACGCCGCAGCGTCACGCCATCCTCACTTATTTGATGGATTCGATGACTCATCCGACGGCGGACGAAATTTACCGGTCTTTGGAGCCGCGCTTTCCCAATATGAGCGTCGCAACCGTATATAATAATCTGAAGATGTTTATTGAAGCCGGTATGGTCCGCGAGCTGTCCTACGGAGATAATTCGAGCCGCTTTGATGCGGATGTTTCGAATCATTACCACATCATCTGCGAGAACTGCGGGAAAATTACGGATTTCAGCTATCCGTCGCTGGATGACGTAGAGCACAAGGCGGAAGAGATGACCGGCTTTCAAATCAAAGGACACCGGATGGAACTTTACGGGATTTGCAAAGAGTGCCAAATCAAACATTAAAAAAGTAATAGTACTTTTTGACCTGCGGGTTTAGGATAACGTGTGGGATTCCTTCGGGAATTCTTCACGTTTTTATTTTTGGCGGGTACGGTCATAGTGCCGGCGAACGACACTACGGTGGAGGTATAGCCTTGAAAAGCAGAAAAAGGACCTATCGCAGAACCAGACGCGGCAAGAGCAAAATGCTGTGGTTTCTTGGAATTATACTTATATTTGCGGGAGTGCTCAGCGCTATATTACTTCCGAATCGTGAGCATGTGAAGCCGGAATGGCTTGGCAAATCGGATAAACCCATATTCGTTCAAGGAAAAATCGTTCAGGGATCCGCATTGGGGCAAGGTGATGGGCTGAAGCTCCCGCTTCCGGTCATTCAGTCGGTCTTGGACCCGAATGTGCGTTATGAAGAGGAGACCAAATCGGTTATTTTGACCACGCCCAAAAAGCTTGTGCTGATGAAAACGGATGAGAAGATCGCCAAGATCAACAACAAGCCGACCAAGCTGCTTTTTGCCCCGGAGGAGAAGAAGGGCGTGTTGTATTTACCGGCCAATTTGCTTGAGCAGCTGTACGGGGTCAGAGTGCGGGAAGACGCGAAGTCGGGAGCGGTTACTCTGATCAAGGCGGGGGAAAGCGTTCAGGCTGCTAAAATTAAGGATTCTTCCAAAAAGAAGAAACATTTGACTCAACTGCGCACTGAAGCAAGCACGCATAGTCCTATTTTGGCGGATATGGATCCGGGTACGAATTTACGGATTTTGCAGTCGGCGGAAGACTGGTATTATGTTCAGCTCGATAACGGATACACGGGTTATGTACAGAGGAAGAGTGTAACGGTGGGACAAAAGTATTTCGTGCCTCCGCTGAGTCCGGAGCTTTCGTCCGCCAAGAAGAAATGGCAGTCCAAAGCGATCAACCTGACTTGGGAAGCGGTGTATCAGGTTGCCCCGAATCCTTCCTCCATCGGCAAGCTGCCGGGGGTCAATGTCGTCAGTCCGACCTGGTTTGCCATTGTAGACGGAGAGGGCAACGTACAAAGCAAAGCCGACAGTGCGTACGTCCAATGGGCACATGGGCAAGATATGCAGGTGTGGGGGCTTCTCAGCAACAGCTTCGAGCCGGATTTGACGACGAAGGCGTTGTCCAGCTTTGAGTATCGCATCATGACCATTTTGCAAATGCTGCATTACGCGCAAATTTACGATCTTGATGGCATCAATATCGATTTTGAAAACGTCTATACCCGGGACAAGGCTAATTTGATTCAATTTGTACGTGAGCTGCGTCCGCTGGCCGAGGAGCAAGGGCTTGTCGTATCCATTGATGTAACTCCGAAATCGGACAGCGAGATGTGGTCGGCCTTTCTGGATCGCCGGGCGCTTGGCGAGGTTGTCGATTATATGATATTAATGGCTTATGATGAGCACTGGGCGGCAAGCCCGGTATCCGGCTCGGTCGCTTCCTTGCCTTGGGCGAGCTCGGCGGCAAGCCGCATATTGCAGGAAGACGGAGTTCCCTCTAGCAAGCTGGTGCTTGGCGTGCCTTTGTATACGCGAATATGGACGGAGACCGAAAAGGACGGCAAAACCGAGGTCAGTTCAAAATCCATCGGCATGAAAAAAGCGCAGGAGATCATCAAAAATCAGAAATTAACGCCGGTGTATTCGCAAGAAACCGGGCAGAATTACGTGGAGTACAGCGATAAGGAAGGGCGGCACCGGATATGGCTTGAAGACGCCGATTCTTTGAAACGCCGGGTCGAATTGGCCAAATCCCTCGATTTGGCGGGTATTGCTGCCTGGAACCGGAGCTTTGCTTCCGAGGATGCTTGGGAAGTGCTGCAGAAAATTAAGGAGTAACGGCTTAACGCCAAAAAAGACGGAACGCCATCAGGCGTTCCGTCTTTTTTCTTTTGATTATGCTATTGCAATCATTGCTGCGCGGTGTGAATTTCGGCATGCTGCTTTTCCAACTGATCGGCCGTGATGTTTGCTTTCGTGGGGTCCGTGGTGAGAAGTGTCTTGCAGAACATGCAGCGGTCGGTTTTGCCAAGCATCTTGGTCAGCTTGTGACACTCGGGGCATTCAAGCTGGACGGCGGATGTGGACAGCATCCCGGCCCAGAAATAAACGGCGAGGCTCGCCAACATGGAAATGAGCCCGATCACGAGGCCGATCCCGGCTACGATCTTTCCCGCCTGTCCCCAAAAGACGATTCCGGCCGTTCCGAGCACCATAAGTCCCATGCCGAACATAGTCAAAAGTAAACCCCACAAGCGAAATTCATTGATTTTGCTCGATTTCAAGAACATTCGGGCCAACCTCGCTTCTCTTATGAATTCATTTCTTTTCCGCATCAGGAAGAAGGAAACTTTAAGCAAGCGTAGAACTATATTATAACGAATTGGCAGGATTACGCCAAGGTGGGAGGCTGCCCATGGAACCAACCATTTTTTCTTTTATCGATGAAGAGAAGGCTGGCCGTCATGCGATCGGAGCCGTTGGATATCGTCATGAACGCGGAAAAGTTCAGGACTCGTTTCTGAATGATTTTGATTTCCTGATCTTGGTGATCCACCAATCATTGGAGGAGAACGGTCTTCAAATCGAGCACTGTACTAGCGGCGACATTCATTATCAGCTTCTGCACGTGGATAGCGTGGACTTGAAGCGTTGGGTCGTAGCTGGCGATAACCGCGAGATCATCAAATATTTTTTGCATGGACGAGTTATTTGGGACATTGAAGGGAAAGTAACGGCTTTGCGCAAAATAATCATTGAGTTTGATGAACATACTAGAGAGCGGCGAAAATTCAAGGAATTCGCGAAGTTTCTCAAAGTGTATGTAGAAGCTAGACGTTTCGCCGCGGAGCAGGATTTGCTTGACGCGTATTACAGCGTGCTGCAGGCGCTTAAACATTATGCCCGTCTGGAGCTGATCGAGCAGGGGATTCTTCCGGAAAGCAGAGTCTGGGAGCAGGTTCGCCCGCTGAATTCCGTCGTATACAAATTGTTCGATGAGTTAACGGACA
The DNA here is from genome assembly GCF_056171975.1 of Paenibacillus terrisolis. Classification (NCBI taxonomy): domain Bacteria; kingdom Bacillati; phylum Bacillota; class Bacilli; order Caryophanales; family Paenibacillaceae; genus Paenibacillus; species Paenibacillus terrisolis. The sequence continues at coordinate 9,172 of NZ_JBKFGG010000058.1, forward strand.
ACAAAGAGACGCTTGAACAGCGCATTCAGCTTGTGCTGCTTGCTTGCGAATTTTCCATCACCTCCAAAATGGCGGATTGTTGTTCCCCTCTTTTGCGGATTTTGGGAAGCCGGAAAGAATCGTGGACGATTCAGGAGTTGGTGAGCTTGCCTGAGTTGGCGTATGCGGCGGAAGAGCTTCCTTTGGTTCTAAGAAAACTGGTCTATCGCTCATTGGTAATAGAGAGCTCCAGAGCTCAGCAGGATGCTCATGGCGATGGGCGGGAGATACGGTATCGAGCTTAACGGAGATGTAAAGCATTTCCACTCATTTTCATTGCGAAAGTGGGTTGACTCTTGTATAAATTCTGTGTTAAATTAAATTTCGCCGCTAAAAAGGTTGGAAGTGGTTAAGGACGTTAATTGATGGAATGATCGAAGGCCCTGAAAAAACTTCTTGACTATCGAACGGCGCACATGATATATTATAAAGGTCGCTGCTGAAACGAAGCGGAGACAAAAAACGAAGTTTGATCTTT
>NZ_JBKFGG010000059.1:0-9390 GCF_056171975.1 Paenibacillus terrisolis
TAATACGGCGCTATTTATTCAGAATGAGGCCTCTCCAGAGGAATAAGGCCAAAAAAGGCCGCTATTTTGAGTGTCGGAGGAATACGCAGTTTGGGGACGGCGTTGACCAGAGTAGCGTAGACCAGGCCAGCCAATTTGTTCGAACGCAAATCCTCGAAGTCGATCCGGTATCAGCCAGCGGTCTGGCAGGCTTGTCTACTCTGTTGTTATGATAAGTTTTAGAGGGTGTCCCCAAAGCCGTCATAGATGACTTTCGAGACACCCTCCTTGGGGTAGCGGAGCGAAAAAGTAAGCTCCGCGCATGATCTTACATCAGCTTTGCCGGCTCGATGCAAGACGGTTTGCTGATTGAAAGCTCCTGTCCGGTCGCGGACAACTTCCCAGTCCCGGCGTCTCTTCGGAACGCCACAATGTTGTCGGAATACTGGTTGGCTACCAATACAAAGTCCTCCAGCACCGCAAAATTTCGCGGCCAGCTTCCACCCGCTTTCGACCAAGCCGGCTCGCTGAGCTTTCCGCTGACCGGGTCGACGCAATAGCGAACAATGCTGTCATGTCCCCGGTTGGACCCGTATACATAACGGCCATCCGGCGATACATGAATATCGGCGGAGATACTCTCGCCTGAAAAATCCTCGGGAAGAGAATTCACATGCTGAATGATTTTCAGACTTCCTTGGCCAGGATCATACGAGTACACGGTAAGCGTGTTGTTTAATTCGTTAATCCCGTAAGCATAACGTTCCGACGGATGGACGACCAAATGCCGCGGCCCGGCACCCGGCGGAAGCTCCACCTGTCCATGCTTCACAAATTCGCCCTGCTCCACACGATAAATGACGATTTGATCAAGCCCCAAATCCGATACGTAGACGTAATTCCCGTCCCGGCCTGGGACAATGCTGTGAGCATGCGCCGCTTCCTGGCGATCCTTGCGGAAGCCGATTCCTTCATGCCGGACGAGAGAAGCCATTTGAGCCAAAGTTCCGTTTTCATCCAGCGCATAGCTGTTAATGTTCCCGCTCGAATAGTTGGCAGCGAGCAGAAACGGCCGCTCTACGGCCAAATATGAAAGGTAACATGGATCCGCTCCTTCCGTCGGGATTTCATTCAGTTTGGATAACCGCCCGTCCGCCGGATTCGCCGCATAACTCACTGCCATTCCTGTCCCCGTCTCGCTAGCAGCATACAGACGCGCTTGCTCCTGGCGATAGATCAGGAAAGAAGGATTGGCGATACCTGAGGTTTGATGAATCTTTCGCAATTCCCCGGTTTTCGGATTTAAGCCGCACAAGTAAATGCCCGGCTCCAAGTTGGAAGCGTAGGAGCCGACGTAAAATGTCAGTTCATGGCCTTCCGGCAATTCGGAGGTTCCCGCTGCCTCATTTTCATCAAGGAGGTGTTTCACATCCGCTAACGTAATCTCATCAAAATAAGCGTTTAGTCGTTCTTCCCCGGCGCGAAAAATCCGGTCCATCGCATGATGAATATTGGAGGATACGTAGCAAGGCGATTCCTCACGGCCCGGAATCCACCCGGGCTGCAGTGAACCGCTCGCGAACAGGCGGTATAAGTCGCCGAGACGGATATCCCGCAGATCGGCAGTCAGCAGGTACCCCCCGCCACATCCTTCCTTCGTCGTCACGTACCCCTGCTTGCGCAGCAGGCTGAGAACTTTCCGCACGCGGGCCGGATGTGTCTGCACGCTGCAAGCAATCTGCTCGCTATTCACCAAACGTTCCTCCTTGACGTATAGAAACAGAAGACAATGGACGGCGACCGTAAATTCGCTATTCATATTCATTCCCCTTTCCATAACAGGATTCCACATTGGTTATTAGATTGTGCTATAATATTTAACAAGAATCCATATTAAATAATAAATATTATTATAAGAATTTTAAAGATAAAGTCGTCATCTTTACCTAAATTTTTCGAGTTTTCCCTAAACCTTCGCAGAAAGGAATCGTCCTATGACCGCAATTAACCCTGTATATATGAGACTGGTCCTTACGTTTGGTGCCGCCGCCATGGCCGTCTTCGTTCTTTTCATCCGGCTGAAGGCCAGCCGCCGGCCCGTTACCGTGAAGAAAATCGTTATTCCTCCGCTTGGAATGACCACCGGTTTCATCCTGTTTGTCGTTCCCGAAACGCATATCCCTTTCCTTTGGGGAGTGATCGCTTTTGCGGTAGGCTGGCTGTTGTTCTCTTACCCTTTAATTAAAACAACCCGCTTTGAGGTCTCGGAAGGCGAAATATTTGCACAGCGCTCCCGCAGCTTTATTTTTATTCTAATCGGTCTGGTCGCGCTCCGACTCGGGCTTCACGAAGTCGTGGAACAGTATGTTTCCGTTTTACAAACCGGTGCCCTTTTCTTTTTATTAGCCTATGGCATGATCCTTCGCTGGCGACTGTTCATGCTTAAACAATACCATACTCTTACAGCAAGCAACGCCTCCCCCAATTAATGGGAGGCGTTTTTTCTTGCCCAGCCTTCGATTACGCAGCGATTGCGTCCGGTATTTTTGGCCTGGTATAGGCAATGGTCGGCCCGCCGAATCCATTCGTCTTGGTCCATTGACTCCTCGGGAGCCAGACAAAATCCGCCGATGCTGATCGTGACGACGCTGGCCGCCGTAGACTTCTCATGAGCGATATTCAGCTTCATGATGGCTTTGCGGACCTTTTCTGCTATGAGGTACGTCTCTTGTCCATCCTTGCCGGACAGCAGTACCGCAAATTCTTCACCGCCATAACGAGCGGCAAACCCCAGGTCCTCTTTCACTTCCTCCTGGATTGTCTGGGCGACCTGCCTCAAAACGTAATCCCCGCCCTGATGCCCGTAATAATCGTTATAAGCTTTGAAACAATCCACGTCAAGGATTAACAAGGCCAGCGGAACATGCCGTTCCTCCGGATGAACCAGCTCCCAGGTTAATATTTTGTCCAGCCGCCGACGGTTCGGAATTTCCGTAAGCCCGTCCAAATTGTTAAGCCGGACGAGCTCTTCGTTGGCTTGCTCCAGCTGTCTACCTGACTCAAGAAGCTGCCGGTGCTGCTGCGACAGCCTGATAAAGAGCCGATTGACTTCGTTCACCACGGAGCAAATGACAACTGTTGCGGCGATGACCGAAATGATTTTCGCTAAATACCATCCTAACGTAAAACGGGTGCCGGCCAATAGGGTAAGCGTCACATCCAGAAGCAGCGCAAGGATCGCCACCGAAATCCATAGATGCAAAATGCTGCCGCCTCTGAATTTTCCGATCATAAAAAGGAGCGCCGCCAAATTGATAAGCCAGATGATTGGACCGATTCCCGACGAAATAAGCTCATGGTAATCGTTCATATCCATAATGTCCGGCAGCAAAAAGCCCCAAGTTGTCGCTAATTTTATAATGAAGAGGACGAGCAGAATGGTGCCCGCAATTGCGATATATCCGAACCGGGCGATTTGCGCCTTTGATTCTATAGGCCTTGTCCCATATACACTTGCAATTAAATAGAGAAAAATCCCGACGGGAAACCCGGAGTGCCAAAATACCCACAACCAGCCTGCGCTCTGGCTTCCGGCTCCGAGCAGCCCAGTGTCCGAAAACAAGCCGGGAAAGGTAATGATATGTGCCGTCGTGAGCAGACCGGTCAGTAAGTAAGTGCATGATAATACGAGCAGAGAAAGAACTCCGGATGCCCGATATTGGCTGTAAATGATGTAAGCAGTCAGCAAGTCGCCGAAAATAAGCCAAGCGATGGATGCAGGCAGAAACGGTTCAATTTCGGGAAGTGCCCTCATCCCTAATGGAATGGCCGCCGCCGAAACGGTGATCATGATCCAAGAGAGAATGATAGCGAATTTACGTTGGTTTTTGCCGGAGGGGATATCGAATACTTGGGAAGTCACCTTGAAATTACCGGGCATAGGCTATATTTCCCCCTTCTAAGTTGATCCATCACCTTATTAATTCTAAACATATTAGATTTTTAGTCAGGTTGCAATGCTGTTTATATGACTTTATACCCAAAAAAACAGTCGTATTCACCGGAGTGAATACGACTGTCTGATATTCTATAGATATGTAGTTGATCAACGATCAATCTTGATCCCTTTGGCCAGCGTTTTCTGGTCAGGGTTCGTATTCACCAGCAAAGGCAACATTCGAGTCCCTTTAACCATTTCGGAGGAACATAAAGGACATACCGGACTGTAGTCAAACGCAAAATTATCCCGCATCCATCCGTTGCAATCCTCATTGGTACAAGACCAAACCGGCGTGTTCTCCTCAGGAATTTCTTCCAACGTTTTTTTACGGTAGTTCATGGTTCCCCTCCTAAAAGTTTTGTAAGCCATTTTAACTCGAACTCAGCCAAAACTTGCCTCGGAAGCACTAACCTATTTCATTTCAAATGAAATAAAAACTGCTCTTAACGCACGCGTTAAGAGCAGTTGAGCCTGCATTACAGTTTTACAACGTTTTCGGCTTGTGGACCACGGTTGCCTTGAACAACGTTAAATTGTACGCGTTGGCCTTCGTCAAGCGTTTTGAAGCCTTCGCCAGTGATTGCGCTGAAATGCACGAATACGTCATTTCCGCCTTCCACTTCGATGAAGCCAAAACCTTTCTCGGCATTGAACCATTTTACTGTTCCTGTTTCCATGAAGGTATACCTCCTGCTACTCAGATTAACATGTTCCTTTTTCTACGATAACATAAAAAAAATTCACACATTGAGAAAAGTTCCAGTTTAAAAGTGACACTCTTTTCAATGTTTGAATATCGCCTTTTCGAAATTATCAATTATTTGTATTATAGCGGTCTTCCGGACAAAAAGCAAATTACATTAATTTTAATAAATTCCTCGGAATTCCCTGCTGGACATATGATGGGTTCAAATTTATAATGACTAGAGAAAACCGCAACTGAATAGTTCAGGGGTGCTGGAATCGGCCGGCTGAGAGTGTATCCCTTCAAGATACTGACCCTTTAACCTGATCTGGGTAATGCCAGCGTAGGAAGCATCATTTTGTTAGGATAGTTGTTTGCAGCTTATCCAACGTCCATCACGCGTCCCGGTCCGGGGCGCGTTTTTTGCGTCCGAACCATTTCAGGCCCATGCATCACACAGACTGCGGATTTTAAAAAAACGATTAAAGGAGAGGTTATTCGTGAAACTTACTTCCAAGGCGTTGCTCACTCTCGCCCTGTCCTGCTGCCTGATCCTTGCTTTGACCGGCTGCGGAGCGGACAAAAATTCAAGCAGCCAAACCGGCGATCCGGCAAATGCGGCCGCGCCGGACAATAAACCCGCGAAGGAACTGCGCAACATCAAAGTCGTGCTCGACTGGACGCCCAATACCAATCACACCGGCCTGTACGTTGCCAAGGATCAAGGTTACTTCGAAGAAGAAGGTCTTGATGTGGACATTGTTCAGCCCGGATCCGGCGGTTCGGAAGCCATGGTCGCTTCCGGCGAAGCGCCTTTTGGCATCAGTGTACAGGAAAACGTAACCCAAGGACGGACGCAAGGCGTGCCGCTCGTGTCGATTGCGGCGATCATTCAGCACAACACTTCGGGCTTTGCGGCTCCCGTGGATAAAAACATTAAATCTCCGAAGGATTTTGAGGGAAAATCCTATGGCGGTTGGGGTTCCCCGGTGGAACAGGCGGTCATCAAATCGATTATGGATTTGCAGGGCGCCGACGTCAGCAAAGTCAAATTCCTCAATATCGGCGATGCCGACTATTTTACGGCCGTGAAACGCGATATTGATTTTGCCTGGATTTTCTATGCTTGGACCGGCGTCGAAGCCGAGCTGCGCGGCGAGCCGCTCGATATGCTCTACGTTAAAGATTTCTCGGATAAGCTCGACTATTACACTCCGGTGATCGTGACGAACGAAAAAACGATCCAAAGCGATCCGGACCTAGTCAAAGCGTTCATGCGCGCCGTCTCCAAAGGCTACCGGTACGCGATCGAGCACCCGGAGGAAGCGGCGCAAATCCTGATCAAAGCCGTGCCCGATCTGGATCCGAAGCTTGTTGAGGCAAGCCAGAAATGGCTCAGCCCGAAATACCAGGATGACGCTGCCCGCTGGGGCGAGCAAAAAGAAGAAGTATGGCAAAACTATTCCGACTGGATGCATGAACGCGGCCTGCTCGATAAGCCGCTTGACGTAAAATCCGCGTTTACTAACGACTTTTTGCCTGCGAACTGATTTGTAGAAATTGAGCTAATGAAAAGCCGTCAGGCAAGAGTGTGAAATAAGATTTTATTTTATTATATGATGAAGGGATTGTTGAACATGCCAAATGCTTTGCTCAGTATTCAAGTTCTTCCCAAAACGCCAAACGGCGAAGACGTCATTCCGTATGTCGATCATGCCATCGAGGTCATTCAGGCTGCCGGCGTCAAATATCAGGTGAACCCGCTTGAAACAACCATGGAGGGCGATCTGGACGAGCTTCTGGACATCGTGAAGCGAATGAACGAGGCACTGATTCAGTTCGGAAGTCCAAGCATCATCTCTCAAATCAAAATTTCCTACAATCCGAAAGGCGTCAGCATGGATAAGCTGATCGAGAAATATCGTCCATGAAGCTCCGCGGATTGTGGAACAACGTATGGCCGCCCCTTGTGGCGGTCATCTTGTTTTTACTGGTTTGGCAGGCGGCTACGGCTTATTTCGGCATCGATAAATGGATTCTGCCCAGCCCGACCGATGTCGGACGAGAAGCGGCTGCCGGCGCCGCAGGCCTGTGGGATCACACGCAAGCGACGCTGCGGCTGATGCTGCTTGGGTTTGCCATCGGCACTCTGGTCGGATTGCTCGTTGCGTTTACGCTGCATAACATCCCGGTGCTGAAGACTTCCCTGTATCCTTTGATTATTTTAAGCCAAAATATCCCCAGTATCGCGCTCGCGCCGCTGCTCATGATCTGGTTCGGCTTTGGCCTTTTGCCCAAAATTATCGTCATTACGCTCGTTTGCTTCTTCCCGGTCGCCGTGGCCGCCATGGACGGACTGAGCCGCACCGATCGGGTGATGCTGGACTACATGAGAATGATCGGGGCGTCCAAAGCGGCTATTTTTCGCAAGCTGGAAGTCCCCTATGCGCTTCCCTCCATTTTTTCCGGCGTCAAAATAGCGGCCACTTACAGCGTCATGGGCGCGGTCATCGCCGAATGGATCGGGGCGGACAAAGGCATCGGTTACTATATGCTGCTGCAAAAAGCATCGTTTCGGACGGATAAAATTTTCGTCGCCATCGCCATCATCGTGGTCATTAGCCTGGCGATGTTCGCGGCCGTAACCTTGTTGGAAAAATGGCTGATCCGCTACAAACCGGATCGTCGAAATCGATAAGGAGGGTTTATAATATGCCTATGGAACAAACCGAAACAACGGCCCCTCCCGCTTTGGAGGTTCGCGGAATCAGCAAAACCTTTCGTGAAGGACGCCGCGATCTTCCTGTGCTTCACGATATTTCTTTGGAAGTGCAATCCGGCGAATTCGTATCGATCATCGGTCCTTCGGGCTGCGGAAAAAGCACGCTGTTTCATATCATCGGCGGTCTTACGGAGCCGGATTCGGGAGAAGTATACTTGGAGGGAAAGAAGGTGACCGGACAGCGGGGACATATCAGCTACGTTCCTCAGCAGCCTGCGCTGTTCCCCTGGCGAAGCATTGAGGATAACGTGATGCTGGCGCGGGAGATTGCGGGCACCGCCGGAAGAAGCTCACGGATCGAAGTCCGCGAGTGGCTTGCCAAAGCGGGACTTGGAGGATTCGAGAAGGCTTACCCGCATAAGCTGTCGGGAGGCATGCAGCAGCGGGCGTCTTTTGTAAGAGGATTGCTGGCTCATCAAGAGGTCATGTGCCTGGACGAGCCTTTCAGCGCGCTCGACGCATTGACCCGAAGCGACATGCAGCGCTGGCTGCTTGAGATGTGGGAAGCAAATAAACGCTCCGTCCTGCTGATTACTCACAGCATAGAAGAAGCGCTGATGTTATCCGATAAAATCTATCTATTCTCCGGCCGGCCCGGAACGGTTCTTCACGCCATGCCTGTTCCTTTTTCGCGTCCACGCCGGGATGAAATCCAAGAGGAATCACTCTTTCTGCAAATGAAACGCGAAATCGCCGCTCGCATGAGAGAGCAGCAGAATAAGCCGGAGTAAGCGGAGACTATAAATCTCCTTAGCAAGTACCGGCGTTAAACGAAGACGTGCTGTGGACATCCTTCATCTCAACCCGCTCTACATCCAGCATGAGCTGTACCCAGCGCTTGATGTAGTCCACTTCGTCAGGATCCGCAGCAAGCAGCCACGCCATTGCCGTTATCTCGTCGTTATTCTGACCGGGTAACGGCATTTCGTTCAGATCGGGGATCATACCCAGTACTTGCTCAGCCGCTCTAATCTTGGCATCGATCAAACGAAATCGATTTACTTTTTGCTCACAGTAAGGAAACAACGTTACTTCCATCAGTACTGCCGTCCGTCCCGCCTGAATCATTTTCTCAAGTTTCTCTGAAGCAATGAAGCGATTTACGGGCCACTCCTGCATGTAACGGTGTCCTCCTCTAAATCCATGAATAAATGCTTTTCAACGCATCATCGGATAATTCGATTAAGGCATTGACAATATCGGGATCAAATTGGGTTTCTCGATGTTGCTGCAGCTCCATTTTGGCCTCGTCGATCGTAAATCTGCGCTTGCGGTAAGCCCTGTCCGAAGTCATGGAATCAAATGCGTCGATAACCGTACAAATTCTTGCTCCCAGCGGAATGCGTCTGCCTTTTAACTTGTCGGGATAACCTGTGCCGTCCCATCGCTCGTGATGATGCCGCACCACGGCGACAATTTCCGGGCCGAAGCCCGGATTCGTTTCCACCAGTTCCGCCCCGACAACAGGATGCAGCTTAATAATCTCCCACTGCTCCTTTGTCAGTGACTCCGTTTGATCCAATATCTCCGTGGGGATCATCGTTTTGCCGATATCATGCATAAAACATCCCCTGATCAAGTCATCCTTTACCGATCCTTCAAGAAAGAGCGGTACCGCTATCTTCTCCGCAAGCATGGCCACCCGGATACAATGGTGGTAAGTCTCAGGATGCTTTTGCAATAATTTGTTTACCCATTTGGCTGCGTACAGATCATTGTCCATACTTAGCTCATCGAGGAATTCACCTGAAGCAATCAAACGCTATGCCCCCTAACTGGCTGTGTCGTAACTTGCCTGATCATGTCACCTGCCGGGCTATTTGCTGTCCTCCTCTTTTTCGATCATAAAAAATTTTCGGCCAACGTAAAATTTAATCCCGATTTACCCGATATTTTTCTGAGCAAACCTGTCGATAATATCAAATGTCGTACAATAACAATTAT